>DAINSJ010000238.1:0-2744 GCA_036741375.1 Candidatus Limnocylindrales bacterium | reverse complement strand
GGCGGCCCGGCCGCGGAGGTGGCTCGAGGCTGACCGGCCAGCGCTCGGCGAGGACGTCGACCAGGGCGTCGGGGTCGCCCGGCTCGACCCCTGATTCGAGCAGGTGGTGGGCCGCCTGGCCGCGGATGCGCTTCGCCACCACGTCGCCGATCCGGTGCCCGAGGCCCGAGACCTGTTCGACGCGGACCGCGACCGTTCGATCGCTGAGACCGGTCGGCATCCCCAGGGCCTGGAAGCTCGGCGGTCGCAGGTCGACGATGACGCGGCCGGGTCCCGCAAGTTGGGCGAACAGCCCCGAGAGGACGGCTCGCCACATCGGCTCGACGCGGTCCAGTCCGACGAGGTTCGCCCAGGGTCGCATGCGGTACGCTGGGATTCGGTCGCTCGGCCGGAGCGCGCCCCACAGCGCGGACGTGATCACGACGCTGCGCTTGGCTCGTTCCGAGGCCACTGCCGAAAGCGACCCAAGGTCGAGCCCCTCGTGGAGCGGCCCCACGTAAACCTCGGCGGCGGGCCGGGTCGGGAGCTCGAGGAGCCAGGTGTTGCGCGCGATGAGGGCTGCCATGGTCGGCTTCTCGGAGAGGCGCTGGAAGGCGTCGGGTCCGGCGCTGGTTTCGATGAGCGCATCGAGGATCCGGGCGCGAACCGGCGTGAGCTCCGGAAACGACAGCTCGTCGAGCGCGACCGCGGGACCGTGGTCCGGTGGCGGCCGCTTGGACTCCGATGGCGGCACGATGATCAGCACGCGTCACTCGAGCAGGTAGCGGGCGACCTCGTTGATGAGTGGCTCGCCGGCGGCGAAGCGACGAACCTGGTCACCGGCGAGCTCGAACGCGCGGAGCGTCGAGGCCGCCGAGTCTCCGGCCATGTGCGGGCTGATGAGGACGTTGGGCAGGTCCCAGAGGGGATGTTCCTTCGGGAGGGGCTCCGGATCGGTGACGTCGAGGGCGGCGCGAAGTCGACCGGTTCGGAGCTCTTCGACGAGCGCGGCCGTGTCGATCGTGCGGCCGCGCCCGGCGTTCACGACGAGCGCGCCGTCCGGAAGGAGGCCGAGGCGTCGCGCGTCCAGCAGGCCCGTGGTATCGCCGGTCAGCGGCAGGATGTTGACGAGGATCTCAGCGTCGCGAAGAAGCTCGTCGAGGTCGGCAAGGCCTTGCACGCCGGCGCGCGCGGTTCGACCCACCCCGATCACCTCGACGCCGAACGGTCGCAGCCGCTCCGCGATCGCCGTCCCGATCGACCCGAGACCGAGGATGACGACGCGCCGGCCGAACAGCTCGGGCGGCTCGATCGCGTCCCACTCGCGTCTCGCCTGCGCATCGCGGGCCTGCACCAGGCCACGCTGCATCGCCAGGATCGCTCCCACCACCCACTCCGCGAGCGGCGCGCCGTGGACCCCTCGGGCGTTGCAGACCATCACCCGCTCAGGCACCCGCCCGACGAGCCAGTCGACGCCGGCGCTCAGCGTCTGGATGACGCGCAGCCGCCCCGGTGGCCCGGCGAGCAAATCCAGGAGCGGCGTCCGGATCCGCATACCCGGCACCACGAGGTCGACCTCGGCGAGATCCGGGAGGGCCGCGGGTTCGGGCGGAACGAGCCGGACCTCGACGTTGGCCGGCAGCTCGCCCATGTGCGCCCGCTCGGGGATGTCCGGCAGGCACACGACGACCGTACGGTTCATCGACGTGGGCCGCTGTACCGGTCGTAGCGGGCCCGGTACCCGAGCGCTCGAGCCACTGGCGCCATGACGATCGCCATCGGCCCGAGGATCCACTGCGCCGGCGGTGGCAGCGCCATCTCCCGCGTGTACCCGCGGGCGAGGACGCTCATCTGCAGCGGGTTCGGAAGGCCCTTCTTGTTGACCCTGCCGTCGCGGGCCAGGCCGAAGTACGTCTCGAAGAACGTCTCCGTGTCGAGCGCGGGCCGGAACTGGACGAGCGTCGCGGACTCGTGCTCGCTGGCGTTCCACCAGACGTGCGGCACGCCCGCCGGGACGATCGCCGTCTCGCCGGGCTGGTAGAGCCGCTCCTTGCCGGCGACGCGGAACATCACGGGCGAGCCTCCGACCTCGAAGCGTTCCTCCTGGTTGGGGTGAACGTGCGGCGACGCGATGAAGCCGCCCGGGGCCAGGTAGAGGGTCATCTCCATCAGCTCGCCACCGGTGTCCCGCGCACGCTTCCGGAAGACGATCCGCTCTCCAGTGACCGGATTGACCAGTGGGCTCTGGTCGGTGCCGAACCCCTGGTGAGCGGGATCGAGACCGGTCTCGATGCTCATTGCTCCTCCTTTAACCAGTCGAGCACGCGCATCGCTCGGAGCGTGTTCCAGCGGCTCGGCTTGCCCTCGCCCTCATCCATCGGGAAGTGCGCGTCGCCCTCGTGGACGTTCTGGAGCGGCCAGCGGCCGTCCGGATCCCGATTGCGCTCGACGACCGTGATCGCTTCGGCGACGCGCTCATCGGGCTTGAGGCCGGCGCTGCGCATGTACTCGAGCCCGCGCAGGACGTCGTAGAAATACCAGGTCGGGAACGAGAACTGGAGCCAGCTGGGGTCGATCACCTCGCCCGTGGTCTTCCGACGAAACAGCCGGCGCTCGAGCATGTATGCCTCGCCGCGGCGGCGTGCCTCCCCTACCCCAGCCAAGCCGCCGGTCGCCCGCTGATGCTCGACGAGGCCCTCGAGGACGCTGATCGTCGTCCCGAACGACGACACGGTCGCGCCGTTCTCGACCTCGCAGTTCCAGCC
>DAINSJ010000237.1:0-2759 GCA_036741375.1 Candidatus Limnocylindrales bacterium | reverse complement strand
CGGTTCGAGGCAGTAGGATCGCCGCAGCAATCGGGCAACAGGGAGAAGGGGTTCGATGAAGAAGCAGCTTCCGCGCGAGGGGATCATCAGCCGACGAGGACCCGGCGAGCAGGACGTCCCGGACTTCGGGCCTGACGTCGAAGGCCACGGCATCGGCGACAGCACGACCCGCCCGTTCGACCAGGGCATCCCGGGAGCACCCGGATCCGATGGGATCCTCGGCCTCCCGCGCACCGGCGGCGAGCTGACCGGCGCCGACGATGACGAGTCCGGAGCCGTCCACCGCATCTAGTCTTCGAAGTGGATCTCGATGGCGTCGTCCCTGGACGGCGCCATCTTCATTTCCGGCGCCAGTCAGCGCGGGGCGTTAGCGTCGGGCAGGCTCCGAATCGTTCGCCGTCGCGGCCAGGATCGCCTTCGTCTCGAATGGGCTGATGCCGGGGTGGCGGGCCCGGATCAAGGTGGCGATTCCGGAGATGTGCGGGGCCGCGAAGCTGTTCCCGGTGACGGTCGAACGGCCGCCCCGCCAGGCGACATCCACGTCCAGCCCGTACGCCCCGAACTCAACCGGCGGCGCGGGGTTGTAGAACCACACGTCCGGATCCCGGACGTCGTGGGCCGCGACGGAGACGACGGCCGCGAACAGCGACGGATATGACGGCCCGGGCACGTTGTTGGCCGCCGACACGAGGAGCGTGTTGGCGAAGTACGCCCGGTCGGCGAGGGCGTGGAAGTCGGCGAACAGCGCCTCGCTCTTCGACGACAGGCTGAGATTCACGACCGAGACGCCCTGATCGATCGCCCAGTCGAGGGCGGCGAGGAACGCGATCCCCTTGCCCCGGTTGTCAGGGCCGAGGACGCGGATCGAGAGCAGCTCCGCGCCGGGCGCCAGGCCGTGGATGATCCCCGCCGCGGCGGTGCCGTGACCGACGACGTCGGTGCCGTCGTCCTCGACGATCTCCGGTTCCTCTCCCGCGAGCTCAACGCGCACCGATCGACCGAGCCGGCCGCCGATCGCGGGATGATCTCGCTCGATCCCCGAGTCGATTACGGCGACGGTGAGCCCAGACCCATCCACGCCACCGAACGCGGCCTCTCGGTCGAGCCGGCCGAATGGTCGCTCGCGATCGAGGCCATGCCGGTTGGCAGCGGCGAACGCCTCCGACCAGGCCGGCATCGCGACCACCGACGGTCCCGGCTCGAAGCGCGGCTCGCTCACCGGCGCGGAGCCCGCCGGTAGCGCCCGCCGGCCGGCTCGGCCCGGCGGGCCAGCGCCTCGAGGATGTCGGCGACGAGCCCCACCTGCTCCGGCGCCGCGGCTCGGGCGCGGGCAACGGCGTCGGCGAGGCGCCAGACGCCGGTCCCACCGCCCCCTTCGCCGCCCTCGGCGTTCTCGTCGTCGAGGCTGACCGCCGCGGCCGAGACGAGCGCGTCGATCTCCGGCTCGGTGAGCGCGGCAGCGGCCGAGTCCGTGCCCGATTCGACCGTGCCGGCGAGTGCGGTCAGGGCCGCGCGAAGGAGTCCGGCAACGTCGCGCTCCAGGCGCGTCGAGCGGATCGCGACCGTGGCCTGCCGAGCGAACACCGCGGCAGCTTCGAGATCGGCCAGGTCGAAGGGTGCCCCGTCCCGCCGGTCGAGGACCTCGAGGACGCCGATTGTGCCCGCTGCATCGGCCAGCGGGACGGCGAGGAGCGACCGCGGCACGTAGCCCGTCTGCTCCGCGGCGTCACGGCGGAAGCGCGGGTCGACAGTCGCCTCGCCGATCGCGAGCGGCTGGCCGCTCGAGTACACGTATCCGGCGACGCCCTCGCCCGGCTGGACGGCGAGGCCGATGACGCCCTGGCCATGCTCGCCCGCCGCGACGCGGAACACGAGCCGGCCGCTGTCCGGATCGAAGAGCGCGATCGAAGCGGCCTCGGCGCGGATCAGGACCGCGGCCGCGTCCACGACCGAGCGGAGGATCGCTTCGCCGGCGGGCGCCTCGAGTCGCTCCGCCACCGCGGCCCGCGCCGCGACCGCGCGGATCGCCGCGAGCGCCGCCGCAGCCAGGGCTGCCCCGGGATCCTTGCCCGGGCCCGCGGCCGGGTCGCCGCTCATCGCTGGATCGAGCGCTCGAGGGCGGCCGGATCCGGGATCACGAGCGCATCGCGCTGGAGCTCGATGAGGTGCTCGTCCACGAGGTCGGCGAGGAGGCGATTCACGGACTGCCGCGAGCCGCCGATCATTCCTGCCAGCTCCGACTGGGTGTACGGCCAGGGCAGGCGAATGCTCCCGTCGGCCGCCGGCCGGACGCCCGACGCCTCCCGCAGGATTCGTCGCGCGAGGCGGCCGGGCAGATCGAGGAAATGGAGGTCCTGGACATGGGCCGTGATCGACCGGATCTCGCCCGCGAGCGACGCGAAGAGGGCAATCCGCAGCGATGAGTCCTTCTCGACGATTTCCAGGAAGGCCTCCCGCCGGAGGATCAGCGTCTCCGTCTTCCCGAGCGCTACCGCCGTCGCCGAGCGGGGCGCACCGTCGAGCAGGGCCAGGGCACCGAAGAAGTCGCCCGGACGGAGGGTGGCGATGATCGCCGGCTCGCCGTCCTCGGCCGAGGGCAGGACGATCTTGACGGCGCCTTCGACGACGACGTGGAGCGAATCGCCCGGGTCGTCCTGGTGAAAGATCGTCTCGCCGGCGCGGTAGCGCCGGGCCCGCATCTGGCGAGCCACAGCCTCGAGGTGGGCGTCGTCGACGCCGGCGAACAGGCCGCAGGCTCG
>DAINSJ010000236.1:0-2760 GCA_036741375.1 Candidatus Limnocylindrales bacterium | reverse complement strand
GCGGTGCGCTCGCCATCTTCAGCGCAAATCCACCCGGGCTCGGCGACTTCGCGGTCCTTGTCGCCGCCGCCGCGAGCGCGGCTCCGAACATCGGGTTGCTCGTCGGCGCCATCCTCGCTATCGCGGTGCCGGTGGCGCTGGTGGCCTTCCTGTTCGTTCGCCAACGACGAGCCAGGCGGCTTGCCGCCGACACTGTTCGGCAACGGACTCGCATTCCTTCGAAGCGCATGCCGCCTCGCCCCCCAAAGGGCCCGGGGCGGCGATCATGACGGACCACCGGAAGCAGGGGCAGGAGCGACGATGACGAGCCGACCACCGATCCGACGAACCGGCGGCATCCGCGGCGTGGCCGCCGCGCTGGCAACCCTCCTTCTCCTTGCAGGCTGCAGCGGCCTCCAGGGCCAGGGCGTGGCGCCGATCCGAATCGGCGCTGTCTTCCCGCTGTCGGGCAATGCCGCGTCGCTCGCGGGCCCAGAGCTCGCTGGCGTTCGGATCGCGGTCGACCTCGTGAATGCCGATGGCGGCGTTGGCGGCCACCCGATCGCGCTCGAGGTCCGCGACCTCCAATCGCGGGCCGATTCCGACTCGGTCATGGCGGATCTGAAGCGCTCGGGGATCGAGGTGGTCATCGGGGCCTACGCGTCCGACCTGTCGATCGCGGCGAGCGCCGCGGCGGACAAGGCTGGGCTCGTCTATTGGGAGTCCGGTGCGGTCGCCGACCGGTTGACGGGTCGCGGGCTGCCGTCGGTCTTCCGGGTCGGCGCGAGCGGCACGAACCTTGGCAGCAACTCCGCCTCCTTCGCGTCCACCGAGCTGGCCGGACGCCTCGGCAAGACGGCCGGCAACCTGCGGGTCGCCCTCGCGGTCGCCGACGACGACTACGCGAACTCGGTCGCCGATGCCGCCGCTGCGACGGCCGCGCGTGACGGCCTGCCGATCGTCACTCGGGCGACGTACAACCTCAGCGCGCCGGACTGGCCGCGGGTCATGGCGCAGCTCGCCGCCGCACGACCCGATGCGATCATCCTGGCCTCGCACATCCCGGATGGCGTCGCGTTCAGGAAGGCCATGCTGGCCGCGGGCCTGAAAGTCGGCGCCCTCATCGGATCGACGATGGCGGAGTGCGACCCGGACTTCGCCGGAGACCTCGGGGCCGACGCGATCGGCATCTTCGCCTCCGACCGGCCGACGGCGGGCTTCCGGCCCGAGGCGCTCGATGTCGCCGCCCGCACCGCCTATGACCGTTTCGCGGGCAAATGGGCCGCCGTCGCGTCCACTTTGTCTCCCCGCGCGGCAGCGAGCGCGCCCGAATATCCGCTGTCCGGGCCGGCCGAGGCACCGACCGCCGCAGCGAGCGAGGAGGCGCTCGCCGGCTTCTCCGCCGGCTGGGCGCTCTTCAAGGATGTCCTGCCTGGCGCGGTGGGACCAGGCGCCGGCGCTCCGACCGCGGCATCGGTCGCGGCCGCCGCCCGAGCTGTCGACCTGCCGCAGGGCTCCCTCCCGAACGGCGCCGGACTCCGCTTCTCGACGAACGCCGCCACGCTCGGGCAGAACGAGCGGGCGGCGGCCGTCATCTGGCAGTGGCAGGCCGTCAACACGTACGCGTTCGTCTGGCCCCCGTCCTACGCGACCGGCCAGATCGGGTTCGTGCCACTCCCACGGTGACCGCTGCGCCGTTCGCGGCCATCGCCGCTTCACCCTCGGCGCGGGCGAGCCTGCGAATCGGGGGGCTGCTGGTCGCGCTCGGGGCCATTGTCGGGGCACGCTGGGCGGCGACCGTCGGGGGCGTCGGTGATGCGCTCACGATCGGGCTCGCCTTCGGGCTGGCGCTCACGGCGCTCGCCATCCTCGCCGGCGAGCGGGTCGGGATGCCGCGTCCGGCAGCGCTCGCGATCGGCGCGGCGGGTGGCGCGGCCCTCGTCGGGCTCGCGCTGCTGGCCCATCTGGGCGCCCCGGGTCCGTCCCTCGCGCCGGCGGCCGCGTTCCTGCCGTGGGCCTCGATCACGATTCTCGTCGCGACGGCAGAGGAGCTCGTCCTGCGCGGCGTGCTGTTCGCCGCCATCCGACGACATGCCGGCGTCGCGACCGCTATCGCCGTAACGAGCGTGGCCTTCGCGCTGATGCACGTGCCCCTCTACGGCTGGCACGTCGTGCCGCTCGATCTCGGCGTCGGGATCTGGCTCGGCGGCCTTCGCCTCCTCGGTCGCGGCGTCGCCGCCCCAGCGGTCGCCCACGTGCTCGCCGATCTGGTCACGTGGTGGCTCTGAGGTCCCGTCTGCTCGGACGAGAACGTCCGAGCCGCGACGCGATCGCCGGGATCCGGGTCCTGATCGTCGGGTCCATCGTCGTGCTCGCCGCCCAGCTGCTCGCGCCCCTGCCGGGACCGCCGCTCTACGACGGGGTGATCCCGGTCGATGCCTACCGCTGGCTGTCGCCGCCGCCGGGCGAGCATGGCGGCGCCACGGGGACCTCGGTCGTCCTCGCGGTGTCAGGGAGCTCGAGCCCGCTCATCGCCCTCGCGACAAATGAGGTCCCCCCGCAGGCGCAGCTCTTCGGCCAACCGGGAGGGCTGACGATGCCGCCCGGCACGACCTCCCTCACCGTCTCGATCACGCCGGTGCCCCCGGGCGCCCAGCCGACCGACGGCCACATCGCCGGCAACGTCTATCGGATCACGATCACGACCCAGACAGGCGTGCTCGTGACCGCGCCGGCGAGCGCCGAGGTCACGGTGATCCTCCGTCACCCGGACATCACCGC
>DAINSJ010000235.1:0-2778 GCA_036741375.1 Candidatus Limnocylindrales bacterium | reverse complement strand
GCCCGTAGGATGCCGCGGTGACCGTCGGCATCTTCCCGATCCGGGCGAAGCTCCTGCGACCCGCCCGCGACGGCGCGATTCTCGCCTGCGTGGCCCTCGCGGTTGCGCACATGTTCGGGCTCACGCAGACGGGCGTCGACGCGCACACGTACTGGAGCTCGGACCCGCTCCACCCGTACAGCGCGACGGCCCCCGCGGCGGCCGACGCCTACTTCTACTCGCCGGCGTTCACCCAGATCCTGTGGCCGATCCACGCGCTCCCGTGGGAGTGGTTCATCGCGGGCTGGACCCTGCTCCTCATCGCGGCGATCGTGTGGCAGGCCGGGCTCTGGACGGCCTTTGTTCTGATGCTCGTCCCCGTGTTCGTCGATCTCACGGTCGGCAACATCCACCTGCTCCTCGCGGCGGCGATCCTCCTCGGATTCCGCTGGCCGTGGACGTGGTCGTTCGTGCTGCTGACGAAGATCACGCCCGGGATCGGCCTGCTGTGGTTCGCGGTTCGACGGGAGTGGCGATCCCTCGGGATCGCGCTGGCCGCGACGGCGATCGTGGCCGGCGTGTCGTTCGCGATCGCGCCGTCGCTGTGGTGGGAGTGGGTCGACGTCCTCCGTGCTGCCTCCGGTGCCCCGAGCCCCGCATTCGTCGTCCCGATCGCCCTGCCGATCCGGCTGGTCGTGGCCGCGATCGTCGTCACGTGGGGCGCGCTGACCGACCGCCGATGGACCGTCCCGCTCGCCTCGGCAATCGCCCTCCCGGTCCTGTGGATCAACGGCTTCGCAATGCTGATCGCGACCATCCCGTTGCTGCCCCGGGTCATGGGCCCGACCCCGGCCTCTCGCTGGCTGGACTCTTCGCGGGTGCTGCCATGACGGCCGACCGACTCCTCCGGCCGCGCCTCTCCGACCTCTGGGCCTTCCTCGCGATCGCCCTGCCGGTGCTCGCGGCCCTCGTCGCCGCGATGCCGGCTGTGGATCTCGCCTACCAGCTTCGCACGGGAACCTCGATCCTCGACGGCGCCGGGATACCGCAAACCGACACGTATACCTTCACGATTCCCGGCGCTGCCTGGCCGGACCAGCAGTGGGGCGCACAGCTCCTCCTGGCCGGCGTGTACCGAGTCGCCGGTTGGACCGGCCTCGTGATGCTGCGCGCCGGGCTCGTGGGCGCGATCTTCGGGCTGCTGTTCGTCGTGGTCCGGAAGCGGGCGCCGGAGCTCCCGATGCGGGGGGCCGCGCTCCTGGTCCTGGGGGCGTTCGTCGTCGCGGCCCCAGCGCTCGCGCTTCGGCCGCAGCTCTTCGCAATGGTCCTCTTCGCGGCGTCGCTGCTCGTGCTCGCGGATCGCGAACGCCATCCGGGTCGAGTCTGGCTGCTGCCGATCTTCGCGCTCCTCTGGGCAAACCTCCACGGCAGCTTCCCGCTCGCGATCGTGCTGCCGGGCCTCGCGTGGCTCGCAGACCTCCGCGCGGCGCCCGCATCCGGCGCGCCCGCGCCCGCGCCCGCCACGCCCGCACGCGTCGCGCCCACCGGACGCGCCGCCAGCGCCAGCGCACCCTCCGGCTCGGCACTCGGGCGGCACACGATGCTCGCTGTCGCGGCCGCCTCAGCGCTGGCTCCGGTCGCGAATCCGCTCGGCGTCGGCGTCTGGTCCTACGTTGTCAACCTCGCCACGAACCCGACGATCGGCTCGCGCGTCAGTGAATGGCGTCCTCCCGGGCTGACCGATGCGCCAGGCATCCTCTTCTGGCTGTCGGTCGCGCTCGTCGCGGCGTTCATCGCCTGGCGCGCGCGGCGGGGCCGGAGCGGCGGGGGTTCGGCGTTGCCGCCGTGGCCGGCACTTCTCACCCTCGTTGTCTTTGCGCTCCTCGGCGCGGTGACGGGTCGAGGCCTCGCCTGGTGGCCGCTCGCAGCGGTGTTCGTGTGCGCGGGCTTCCTGAGGACTCCTGCGAACCCGAGCCGCGACCCGGCCACGGCGACTGATGCAGCGACACGCATCACAGACGGGGACGAGCTTCGCGGCCGTACTCGCCGCGGCACCAAAGGATCTCCCCTCAACGCCGTCGTCGCCGGAATCCTCATCCTTACCGGCATCGCGCTCCTTCCGATATGGCGACCCCTTGGGCCGGCCGGCGTCCCGAGCGGCGTCCTCTCCTACGCGCCCCAGGGCATCACCCAGAGGCTGGCGCTGTTCGAGAATCTCAACTCCCACGCAGCGACCGTCTGGAACCCGCAGGTCTGGGGCTCGTGGCTGGAATTCGCGGTTCCCGGCGAACTCGTCTCGGTCGATTCACGGATCGAGCTCTATTCCACTGCCCTCTGGAACGACGTCGACCGCGTCTCGAGCGGCAGCCCGGACGCGATCGCCATCCTCGACCGCTATGACCCCGACTTCGTTGTCGTCGAGCGTCCGGCCGGTGCCGCCCTCGAAAGGGCCCTGGCACAGGCGCTCACCGAGCGCAGGCTTGGGCAGTCGACGTGGGCGTGTATCTACCAGGACGTCGATGGCTCGATCTGGGCTCGCTCCGACACGGTCCTCGCGGGCGGTGCGGTGGCCTGCCAGGCGTGATTCCCGGGCACGTTCTTGACAGTCGGCGCCAGGCCGGAGTCGGAGAGGCCGCGCCATTCAGAGCGGAATACGAATCGACCTGACCACGCTCAGCGGGCGGTCAATGCTGTCAAATTCGTTCGACCGCGGAGCACGCTCAGGCCGCCGGCTATTCCCCCAGGAATAGCGAGTGTCGCCCGGCCCCTCAGGACCGCCCGCGATGGCGCGCGGCGGCG
>DAINSJ010000234.1:0-2860 GCA_036741375.1 Candidatus Limnocylindrales bacterium | reverse complement strand
GTTGGCCGGATAGCCGCCGACGGATCCGCGGACCTTCCAGCCGAAGCCGCCGTCCTCGAGGATCCCAGAGGCGAACACGAACGGCTGGTGGCGCACGTCGGGGACGACCATCACCTGCCGCGTCGCGGCCGCGTGCATTGCCGGCTTCCGGGCCACCGGCTTGTCGGCGGCGAGGCTGATCGTCGCGCTTACCAGGAGGCCGGCAGCCGCGAGCGCCGTGAGGCGCGGAAGCGTGAGGATACGCCCGGACACGCCTCGTGCATCGGAAGCTTCGCCCACGCCCATGACCCTCTAATGGGTGAAGTAGACGACGTTCGGCGTGAACGCGGCGCCGCCCGAGCTTGGCTGGTAGCTCTCGAGTGGGCCATTCAGCAGGAAGAACTGTGCGGGCGTCGACCCGCCTCCAGGACTGCCGGCGGTGAGATAGGTGGAGAAGTCGTGGCCCGCCAGCGTTGCGTCGCCCTCGTGATAGATGGCGTGCGCCGCCGGCAGGTTCCCCCTCGCGAAACCGATCTCGGCGCTGCCCGGCCCGATCAGGGGCTCCCCTGGAACGAGTCGCTGGCCCGTGTGGACGAGCGCCTGCGTTTCGGAGTAGTAGATCTCGTCGTAGCTGCGACCGCCGACCACGATCGGCGCGTCGAGCTTCTCGTACACGGCGGGCGTCCCTTGCCAGAAGTTCGGATCGACGTAGACGACCGTGCCCGCCGCCAGGGCGGGGTAGGGACGGCTGGAGGTGACGTCGACCCCCTGGTCGACCCGGCCGAACTGCAAGCCGACGCTCGCCGCGAACGGCAAGGCACTGGCCCGGTCCTCCGCGCTGCTGAGCTGCGCCGTGGCCGAGTGGAGCAAGTCGCGGAGCCGGGTTACGCGCGCCTCGACCGCATCGTGTCGGACTCCGAGCTGGACGGCGTGCTTGCGTGCTTCGAGCCGATCGGAGAGGAGTGGGGCGGTGTTGGCGATGTGGAGGAACGGCCGCTCGGCGCGTGTGAGCTTCCGGGCCTGCGCGAGGGCGGCGACGAGCCGGTTGTTCGCCGTGGTGACCTGGGCGCTCGCCGAGTCGAGCCGGGTCTGCAGCTGGTCGGCCAAAAAGAGCCCCGTGCCCCCGCCGCGGCTGAACTGGGCGGCGAACCCGAGCACGTCGTTCACGTACCAGCTGGCGTGGTTGTAGCAGTAGACGGCGCCGGCGATGTCCATCTGTCCGCCGCAGGCGGCGAGGTAGCGGGCGGCGCTGAAGATTGCGTCCGTGGGGTTGTCGGGATCGGCGATCCCGTCGCCGTTCGCGTCGATGCCCCACCGGGCCCACGTCGAGGGCATGAACTGCATCCAGCCGATGGCTCCGGCGGAGCTCGGCCCGAGGTTGCGTCCGAAGTCGGTCTCGACCTTGTTGATGGCCGCGAGAACCTCCCACGGGATGCCGTAGGCGTTGCCGGCCGCCTCCCAGATGCCGCGCAGGGTGGTCAAGGACATCGGTCCGGTCTGCGCCTCGGTGAACGGGATCACCGCGCTCTCCGGTGCGAACGTCGCGTAGCCCGTGGCGCCGCTTCCGTGCGGTCGGACGACGCGGAATGTGTCCGCCGTGGCGGTGCTCGACAGGGCCAGCGCAAGCACGGCCCCGAGCAGGGGGAGGAGACGTCTCATGGCTACTGCTGGCCGGCGACGCGAAGTCTCGGCAGCTCCACGGAGTCCACGGGCTCTTCGGCAGCCTGGTCCGCGGGCGGCTCCGCCTCGGCGTCGCCCCCTGGATCCGGCACCGGATCCAGCTGCGCGGCGGCCTTGACGGCGTGCTCCTTGAGGGCGCGCTCGAGCGTGATGAGGAAGTCGTGACGGTTCGACGCGGCGTTGGCCGCCACCTCGCGGTCGACCTTCTCCTCCAGCACGAGGTGGATCAGCGCGTCGCTGAACGTCTGCATCTGGAAGAAGTCGCCCTCGGCGATCGCTTCGGTGATCTCGTCGGGCTTGTTGTCGCGGATCAGGTCAGCGATCCGGGCGTTTCCGATCATGACCTCGACGGCCGGGATGCGGCCGCCGCCGATGCGGGGAAGCAGGCGCTGGCTGATGACGCCGCGCAGGACGCCCGCGAGGATGGACCGGATCAGCTGCTGCTTCGCCGCCGGGAAGAACTCGACCATCCGCCCGATCGTCTCCGAGGCGTCGACCGTGTGCATCGTCGAGAGGACGAGGTGGCCCGACTCCGCCGCCGCGAGAGCGGTCTCGGCGGTCTCGGCGTCGCGGAGCTCGCCGATGAGGATCACGTCGGGGTCCTGGCGGAGGCCACGTCGGAGCGCCTGCGCGAACGACGCCGTGTCGAGGCCGACCTCGCGCTGGTTGACGATGCAGCCGTGGTCGCCGTGAACGATTTCGATCGGGTCCTCGATCGTGACGATGTGCTGCCGCCGTGAGCGGTTGATGTGGTCGACGATCGCCGCGAGCGTGGTCGTCTTCCCCGAGCCGGTCGCGCCGGTGACGAGGACGAGCCCGCGGTGCTCCTCGGCCAGACGCCTCACGCCCGCCGGTAGCGAGAGCTCCGCGAAATCCGGAACCTCGCGCGGGATCACCCGGAAGGCGATGGAGATCGAGCCGCGCTGCCGGAAGCCGTTGACGCGGAAGCGCGGCAGGCCGGCCGGTGAGTAGGCGCTGTCGAGCTCCCCCGTCTCGAGGAACGTCTGCAGGCGCTTCGGCGTCTCGGCGCAGACCTGCTCGAGCGCGAGCTCGAGATCGCGCTCGCTGAGCTCTTCTTCGCCTTCCAGCTCGCCCAGGTTCCCGTCGCAGCGCACGATCGGAGGCCGCTCGACCTTGAGGTGGATGTCACTGGCGCCGAGTTCGACGGCGCGGCGGAGCACGAGTTCGAGATCCATCGGCA
>DAINSJ010000233.1:0-2866 GCA_036741375.1 Candidatus Limnocylindrales bacterium | reverse complement strand
TCAACCTCTCGAGCCTCGAATCGCGCCCGAGCCGGACGGTCGCCTGGGAGTACGTGTTCTGGGCCGATCTCGACGCCCACGCGGACGCGCGGGACCTCAAGGCAGCACTTTCCGAGCTTCGCGCGGTTTCGACGCTGGTCCGCCTGCTCGGTACCTACCCGCGAGCGACCGGGATCGGCTAGGTGAGCCACAAGGCTCAGTCGGCCTCAGCCGCCTTCCGGGCCCTTTAGCTCGACCCCGATGACGACCAGGTCGTCGGTGCCTGTGTTCTCGATCGTGTGTCTCGGCGTCGACACGGCGAACAGCACCTTCGGCAGAACGAAATCGGGGTTCGCCCGCGTGTCGACCATCGTCGCGCCGTTCTCGTCGCGCCGGATGAACTGCGAGCCCGAGAGCACGTACATCACGGTCGGGGCGAGGTGCGTGTGCAGCGGCGTCACCTCGCCCGCGACGATCGTCGTCTCAAGGACGCGGACCTGATCGTTCTCGAAGATCACCTTGTGGTTGTCCGGCGCGACGGCGACTCCATCGAGCTTATCGAGGGTCATATCCGGACTCCTCACAGGTGGCAACGTTGGCCTTGGCCGCCCAGAGATTACCGAAGGGACCGGCGCCTTTAGGCCGTGACGATCGTCCGCCTCGCTCATCGTTCGTGAATGTTCACCTGACGGGAGACGGACTGGAACCCTTCGGTTGAATGATCGCCAGCACGTTTCGACTTGGATCGACGATCCAGGCAGACCAGGCGACGCCCATGTCGGCGATCCCATTCTCGGTCTTCGGATCCGGCAGGTCGTACTCCTGAATCGGCACGCCTCGGCGCCGGAGGTCCGCGAGTTCCGCCCTGAGGTCGGGCACGCGCCAGGCCAGCTGCGTCTGGGTGTCGGCCGTCCCGATCGTGCTCAGGGTCACGGTCAGCTGCGACCCGCCGCCACACCGGAAGATGATCCGTTCATCGTCTTCGTGGAGGATGTCGAGGCCGAGCGTGTCATGGTAGAACGCTCGGCTCGCCGCCAGATCCGTCGATAACAGGATCGGCGCCACGGGATGATCGCCTAACACCGCCAGGACCTCCAATCAGTCGCTGCGGCCAAGCCGCGCTGCAACGACGACATTACAGGCAACGTACTCAGTCAGCGTGATGTCACCTTGGTCAACTGATCAGTCGAGGCTGCGGCGCGCAGTGCCCTCTACCTCGTGACGGCGGCGCGTCAGGAACGCTCGCTCCGTCGCGTTCGGGGCAAGGTCGGCGGCGGTCCGGTACGCCACGGCCGCGGCCTCGTGCTGGCCGAGCCGCCGCAGCGCGTCCGCGCGGGCGGCGGGCAGGAGGTGGTAGCCCGGCAGCGCGTCGGTGGCCGTCAAGGAATCGAGGATCGGCAGCGCCTGCTCGGGGCCGAACGCCATCGAGATCGCGACGGCTCGGTTGAGCTCGACGATCGGGGTGGGCTCGAGCTGGAGGAGCTCGTCGTAGAGGGCGACGATCTGGGGCCAGTCCGTCTCGCCGGAGCGAAGCGCGTCGGCGTGGACCGCGGCGATCGCGGCCTGGACCTGGTACGGCCCGAGCCGGCGCATCCGCAGCGCTCGCTCCACGTGGCCGCGACCTTCGTCGATCTCCGCGCCGTCCCAGCGGGTTCGATCCTGATCCTCGAGGAGGACGAGGTCGCCGGCGTCGTCCACGCGGCTCGCCCGCCGCGAATCCTGCAGGAGCATCAGCGCCAGCAATCCAATCGCCTCGGGCTCGTCCGGCATGAGGTCCGTCAGCACCCGACCGAGCCGGATCGCCTCGGCGCAGAGCTCCCGGCGGATCAGCGCGTCGCCGCTGCTGGCCGCGTAGCCCTCGTTGAAGACGAGGTAGATCACGCGCAGGACCGCGTCGAGCCGCTCGGGCAGCAGGTGATCCGGCGGGACGCGGTAGGGGATGCCCGCCTCCCGAATCTTCTTTTTCGCCCGGACGAGCCGCTGCGCAAGGGTCACTTCGGGAACGAGGAAGGCGCGCGCGATCTCCGGCGTGGTCAGGCCGCCAAGCGTCCGCAGTGTCAATGCGATTCGTGCCTCGATCGCGAGGGCCGGATGGCAGCACGTGAAGATGAGCCGAAGTCGATCGTCGGCGATCACTGGCTCCTCCTCATCTGCGATGTCGACCGCGTCGGTCGTGAGCGGCGTCTCCCGGGCGAGCTCGACCTGCTTCTCGGCGTATCGATGCGCCCGACGGATGCGATCGAGGGCCTTTCGTCGAGCGGTGACGGTGATCCAGGCGCCTGGATTGCGCGGCACACCCTCGACCGGCCAGTGCTCGAGTGCCGTGACGAAGGCTTCCTGGACGGCCTCCTCGGCGAGGTCGAAGTCTCGCAGCTGGCCGATGAGCGTCGCGAGCGCTCGGCCGGATTCCTCGCGAAAGACGCGGTCGACGACGGCATGGGGATCGGTCGAGCTCGGGGCTCGACCCTCGGCCGTCAGCCGCCGAACTCCCAGATCGGGCGGACCTCGATCGCGCCCTCCTGGGCGCCGGGGATCTTCGCCGCGAACTCGAGCGCCTCGTCGAGGTCCTTCACGTCGAGCAGGTAGTAGCCGCCGAGCGCCTCTTTGGTCTCGGCGTACGGCCCGTCGGTCATGAGCGTCTCGCCATTTCGGACGCGTACGGTCGTGGCCGACGACGTCGGCGCCAGGGCCTCGCCGCCGAGCATGACCTTGCGCTCGCTCGCCTCTCGGCCGAAGGTGTTGTACGCCTCGAGGGTCCGTTGCTGCTCGTCGGCCGTGATCAGCGAGTCGTCCACTTCGGGGGTGTAGATCAGGAGCAGATAGCGCATCGAGGCCCTCCGGGGTTGAGCGGCGGCATCCGCCGTCGGTCAACCCAGCGACGAACTGG
>DAINSJ010000232.1:0-2868 GCA_036741375.1 Candidatus Limnocylindrales bacterium | reverse complement strand
GGCGACCCGTTCTTCGCGGTCATCCTCGTCGTTGTCCTCATCGGCGTGGCGCTGACTGGGGCGAGCTATCTCCTGGACAGGCGGAGCGAGAGCGCGGCGTAGAATCCACCTCCGACTGCCGTCCTCATCCCGGATCTGGCGGCCCGGCAAGGAGGCAACTGCGCTGATGAAACTCTTCCTCGATACCGCAGAGATCGAAGAGATCCGGACGGTCGCCCGCTGGGGCGTCCTCGACGGCGTCACCACGAACCCAACGCTCTTCTCGAAGATCAAGGGCAAGAGCTACGACGAGGTGCTCCAGGAGATCTGCAAGATCACGACCGGACCGGTCTCGGCCGAGGTCGTGGCCGAGGACGTCGACGGGATGCTGACCGAGGGCCGCCACTTCGCGAAGCTCGCCGACAACATCTACGTGAAGGTCCCGATGTCCGAGCCTGGGCTCGAGGCGATCAGCCGCTTCCGGGCCGAGGGCATCCGGACCAACTGCACCCTCATCTTCTCGGCCAACCAGGGTCTCCTTGCGGCGAAGGCCGGCGCGTCGCTCCTGTCCCCGTTCATCGGCCGCCTGGACGACATCAACGAAGAGGGCATGACGGTCATCCGCGAGCTGGTCGAGATCATCCGCTTCTTCGAGATCGACTCGGAGGTCCTGACGGCGTCCGTCCGGCACCCCCGCCACGTCACCGACGCGGCGCTGGCCGGCGCACACATCGCGACGCTGCCGTTCAAGGTCTTCCAGCAGATGGTCCGCCACCCGCTGACCGACAAGGGCATCGTCCAGTTCCGGACGGACTGGGACACCGCTCGCAAGGCGATGGCCGAGAACCAGAAGAAGTCCTAGTCCGCGGCTCGACTCCCGATGTGGGCCGTCACCATCCCGAACGTCAGCGGCACCCAGCGAACGTCGACCAGGCCTGCCGCGCGCATCGTCTCCGCGATGCGTTCCGGTGACGGATATGCCCGAACGCTTGCGACGAGATAGGCGTACGCCTCGCGCTCCCCGATGACACGCCCCAGCAGCGGCACGACGCGCTCAAACCACAGGCCGCCGACGCGGCCGAGGATCGATCGTGGTCGGGCGATCTCGAGGCAGACGACGCGACCGCCCGGCCGCAGCACCCGCCGCATCTCACGGAACGCGCTTTCGTAATCGGGCAGGTTCCGCATGCCGAAGGCGATCGTCGCGGCGTCGAAGACCTGGTCGAGGGCCGGCAGGTGGAGCGCGTCGCCGACGAGGAACTCCAGCTCGACGCGGTCGGCATTCGCCATCCGGGCACGATCGATCATCGCCTTCGACACATCGACCCCGACGACGTGCCCGAACGTCCCGACCACATCGGCCAGGCCCATCGCGACCTTGCCGGTTCCCGTCGCGACATCGATCGCCGACATCCCTGGCCGGAGCTCCGCCAGCGCGATCGCGCGACGGCGCCAGCGCGGCTCCTGGAAGCCCGAGATCAGCGCGTTCATCGCGTCATAGCGCGGCGCGATCCGATCGAACATCGCCCCGACCTCGGCCGGGGACGCGGCATTGCCGTGGTCGGTGGCAGCGCCACTCGGCACCGGCGGCGGCTTCGTCTCGATCATCTCCCTCCAGCTTCACGCTGATCGTAGCCCGCGCGTGGCGAGCGCGGCCGCGCAGTCCGGGCCGCGCCACGACCGGCCCGAGCCGCTCTGTGTCCGGTACGACACAACCGCGACCGGAATCGCCGCAACCTCAGGCAACTTGCCGGGATTGCCCGCGACCGGGCCGAGATTCCCGTCGATCTGTGTCGGGACGGACACCAATCGTGCGGCGAATCCCTCTCAACACGCTGGCCGGCACCGAAATCAATCGCGGTTGTGTCCAGCCGAGCACAACGGGCACCACGACAACGGCACGACGGCCGCCACGCACCCGGAAAACGCGCCCGGATGATTGACGACCGCTCGCGTCCGTCTTATGCTCTTTGCGTTCCCCACACATCCGCCGCGCGGATCCCCTTGTCGTGGGCGAAATCCCTATCCCTTTACAGGTGACCCCTACCCAAATGACCGGTCCAGATCAGCGCACCATGCGCAATCGCCGTCCCCGTCGTCGCGCCCCCATCGGAGGCGGCGGCCGAGCCCCGGTGAGTGAATACGAGGAGACCCAGGAGCTCGAGGCAGCGCGCGAGCGCAACGACCTCGACGTCTCTGACCTCCGGGAGATGAGCGTCGCCGAGCTCAAGCAGGTCGGCCGCGACCTCGAGCTCGACACGAAGACCGACGATCGCAAGGACGACCTCGTCGACCAGATCCTCCAGCGCCAGACGGAACGTGCCGGCCACGATTACGGCACCGGCATCCTGGATGTCGTCGCCGAGGGCTACGGTTTCATGCGTCGCCACGGCCTGCTGCCCAGTGACGACGATGTGTACGTCAGCTCGAGCCAGGTCCGCCGCTTCGGCCTCCGCATCGGCGACCGCGTCGCCGGCGCGGTTCGCGCCCCGCGCGAGCAGGAGAAGTACTGGGGCCTGCTGCGAGTCGACTCGGTCAACGGCGTCGACATCGAGAGCGCCCGCGCGCGGCGCGTCTTCGGTGACCTCACCCCGGTCCACCCCGACGAGCTCATCAACCTCGAGAGCGACCCGAAGAACCTCAGCCAGCGGCTGGTCAACCTCGTCAACCCGATCGGCAAGGGCCAGCGAGCGCTCATCGTCAGCCCGCCGAAGGCCGGCAAGACGATGCTGCTCAAGAACATCGCCAACGGGATCACCGCGAACTATCCGGACATCCTCCTCATGGTCGCCCTCATCGGCGAGCGGCCCGAGGAAGTCACGGACATGCGGCGGAGCGTCAAGGGCGAGGTCATCAGCTCGACCTTCGACGAGCCGACCGAGAACCACA
>DAINSJ010000231.1:0-2886 GCA_036741375.1 Candidatus Limnocylindrales bacterium | reverse complement strand
GCGAAATTGGCATTGACGCTGCGTCAGCGGTCGCTATGATGCCCGCAAGTGGTGAGAAGTGGGGAATAGTGGGGAGTAGCCCGGAACGCCGGACCCCGACCCACCTTCGAGCCATCAGCGGACCTCTGGAAGGGCACTCCTGGGCTCCGCGACACCGAATGACGGGCCCGCGGTCCCCGCGGGCCCGTCGCAATCGATTCAACTGGGGTGCAACCTCGAGTGTTCACCGGCGAGTACCGGCACACGGTGGACGACAAGGGGCGGATTGCCGTCCCGGCGCGTTTCCGCGTTCAGCTCGAGGGCGGCGCGGTCGTCTCGCGCTGGATCGACGGTTGCCTGGCGATCCATAGCCGCTCCGGCTGGGACGCGCTCGCCACACGAGTCGCCGGTCTGCCGATCACCGACCGGGCAGCGCGACTCTTTCAACGCCAGATCTTCGCCGGGGCGCTCGAGGCCGAGCTCGATCGCCAGGGCCGCGTCCTCGTGCCCGCGTACCTCCGCGAGGAGGCCGGGCTCGCGACCGATGCGGTCGTCGTCGGCATTCGTGACCACGCCGAGATCTGGGCACCGGCCCGCTGGGCGGACTACCGGCGAGCCATGGACGACCCGGCGGCGTTCGCCGAGGCGATCGCCGGACTCGGGATCTAGGACCACACGCGTTTTCAGGATCCATTCGGACCCGACCGTCGAGGGGTGGAGGAGAGATGAAGGAAGAGCACCTGCCGGTGCTGGCCGAGGAGGTCGTGACGATGCTCGCGGCCGCCCCCGGCAGCCTTCAGATCGACGCGACCGTCGGCGGTGGTGGGCACACCGAACGGATCCTGGCGGCGACCGACCCTGATGGCCGCCTCCTCGGTCTCGACGCCGATGGGGCGGCCATCGCCAGAGTCCAGTCACGGCTCGGGCCTCGCTACGGATCGCGCCTCGTGCTCCGCCAGGCGAACTTCCGGGAGCTCGGGACGGTTGCCCCGGATGCGGGCTTCGGCGTCGTGGACGGCTGCCTGTTCGACCTCGGGCTCTCGAGCTTCCAGCTGGCGGATGTCGATCGCGGCTTCAGCTTTCGGGCAGATGGACCGCTCGACATGCGCTTCGACACCTCGCGCGGGGTCCCCGCCGCGGAGCTGCTCGAGACCCTCGACGCCGCCGAGCTGACCGCGCTCTTCCGGCGCTACGGCGAGGAACCCTTCGCCGGACGGATCGCCCGAGCCATCGTGCAGGACCGCCGCGGCTCGCCGGTCCGGACGGCCCAGGAGCTCGCCGGCCTGATCGAGCGTGTCGCCCCGTCGCGGGCGCCGGGCCGCCGGCGCGTCCACCCCGCGACGCGCGTCTTCCAGGCCCTCCGGATCGCCGTGAACGAGGAGCTCGAGGCCCTCCAGAGCGGCCTGGTGGCGGCTCTCGACCTGCTGCGCCCGGGCGGCCGCCTCGTGGTCCTGAGCTACCACTCGCTCGAGGACCGGATCGTCAAACGGTTCTTCCAGGCCGAGCGGCGCGGCTGCACGTGCCCGCCCGAGCTGCCCGTCTGCGTCTGTGGTCGCCTGCCGCGCCTGCGGCTCGTGACACCGAAGGGGATCGTCCCCGCCGCGGAGGAGATCGCGGCGAACCCTCGCGCCAGGAGTGCCCGGCTTCGCGCAGCCGAGCGTCTCGCCGCCTAGCCACCAAGCGGATCGGCGGTCAGGAACCGCCGGACGTGCCCACCAGGGGAGGAGGAGTCCCGTGAGCAAGCGCCACAACGCCAGCCGCCGACGGACCTACGGGCGCCGACTGCATGAGGTCCACGAGCGCCACGATCGGCGGCTCGATCGGGACCGCGCCGACACCGACTCGGCGTCGATGTTCGACGACGCGCCGATGGACCCGCTCGCCTTCCTCGATGGCCGCGCGCCTCGCTCGCGGTTCGGGTTCGCCGACTGATGGCCATCTACCAGGGCGCCCGGCCGCGACCCGGGATCGCCCTTCCATGGCTCCGGCCGGCGGTCGGCACGAGGCCCGACGCCGAGCCGGTCTCGCGGCGGCGACAAGCCCCGGGCACTCGGACCCGTGGAGCGCGACGGGCCTCAGCTCGACGCGGCGTCCGGATCGCCCAGCGGCCCCGCGCCGTTGGCGCGCTGCTCGCGGGGATCGTCATGCTCTTCAGCGTCGCGTTCCTCTCGCTGAGCCAGAGCGTCCGGGTCGCTGCCACGAGCTACGACATCGTCCGCCTGGTATCCGAGCGTGACCGGCTCTCGGCCCTGAAGGTGGACCTGCATTCCGACGTGGAGCGGCTCGGCAGCGAGCCCGCGATCCGCAAGGAAGCGCTCGACGCCGGTCTCGGCCAGCTCGGCGCACCCGTCATCCTGCCGGCGCGATAGGCGGTCACATCGGTGATTCCACGAACCGTCTCCGGCGCCCGGCTCATGACCCTCCTCGTGGTCTTCGCGCTGATCGGCAGCGCGCTGGTCGTCCGGCTGGGCTACTGGCAGATCTCGCAGCACGACCGGCTCGTCGACAGCGCGCATCGCCAGCTGTTCATTCGGAGCGAGGTCCCGAGCCGGCGTGGAGCGATCTACGACCGGAGTGGCACCGTCGTCCTCGCCACAAGCGTCAGCCGCGACCGGCTCGTCGTCTCCGCGCAACGAATGACCGAAGCGGGCAAGCAGCGGATGGTCGATTTCCTCACCCAGATGCTGAGCCTCGACGAAGCCGGCGCCGCCGGTGTCAGGGCGAAGCTCGACACCGGGAAGCCGTACCTGATCCTCGCCCGCGACCTCGCGCCCGGGCAGTCCGACTCGATCCGCTCGGCGGCCACCAACCAGGGCATCGCCGGGGTCTCGTTCGAATCCGACTCATTCCGACAGTACCCGCAGGCGGGCGGCGGCGCCGGGATGTCGCTCGGCGCCCAGCTCCTCG
>DAINSJ010000230.1:0-2985 GCA_036741375.1 Candidatus Limnocylindrales bacterium | reverse complement strand
CGACTCCTCGCCGCCTACGCGATCTGCGATCTCGACGATCGGGAGTTCGGCCGGACGCGGTGGGGGATCGCTCGCGAGGATGGCGCCGTGACGGCGCTTGTCCTCGAGTACGGCGGGCCATCGCCCCAGCCGCTCTTCGTCATGGGCCAGGACGATGGCGTGGCGGCGATCCTTCGGGACGTGATCCGGCCGCGCCTGGCCTTCGTCGCGGCATCGCCGGACAGCCTGGGGGCCGTCCAACGCCACTACCGTCTGGATCCCGGGCCGCAGATGGTCCGGATGTGGGTCGATGCCGAGCGATTCGACCCCGTCCTCGACCCCGGCGTCGAACCCCTGCGGTCATCGGATGTCTCGGAGCTCAATCGGCTCTATCGGCTCGGATTCGGCTCGTGGCTGGCCGGCGACGCGGTCGGCGAAGGCGTCTATTTCGGGATCCGGGTCAACGGCCACCTCGTCGCCGCGGCCGGCACGCACGTCATCGGCCGCGACGCGCGAATCGCGGTCGTCGGCAACGTGCTGACCCAGCCCGAGTACCGCGGCCGCGGGTATGCCGAGGCGACGACCGCGGCCGTCACGGCCGAGCTGCTCAGGTTCTGCGACCATGTCGTCCTGAACGTCCGCGCGGACAACCCACCCGCACTCAACGCGTATCGTCGGCTCGGGTACGTCGAGCACGCTCGCTTCGAGGAACGACTCGCCCATCGGAGCGGGTCGATCTGGTCCGATTTCGCCGGTGCGCTTCGTCGCCGACTCGCCCCGAAGAAGGAGTCCCGGAACCCATGAGCGTGGCGCACGTGGCCCACGACGTCACCGACCTCGCCCTCGCCGGCGAGGGCGTCCGCCGCATCGAGTGGGCGGAGCGGGAGATGCCCGTCCTGCGGTCGATCCGCGATCGCTTCGCGATCGAGCGGCCGCTCGCCGGGATCCGCATCGGCGCGTGCCTGCACGTCACGTCCGAGACCGCGAACCTCATGCGGACCCTCAGCGCCGGTGGGGCCGACGTGATCCTGGCGGCTTCGAACCCGTTGTCGACCCAGGACGATGTCGCCGCCGCGCTCGTCGCCGAGTACGGGCTCGGCGTATATGCCCGCCGGGGCGAGGACCGTGACACCTACTACCGCCACCTCAACTCGGTAGCGGACCAACATCCCCTGCTGACGATGGACGACGGCTGCGACCTCGTCTCGCTCCTCCACCAGGAGCGTCCGGCGCAGGTCCCCGAGGTCCTCGCCGGTACCGAGGAGACGACGACCGGCGTGATCCGCCTCCGCGCCATGGCCGCCGACAACGCGCTGGGCTATCCCGTGATCGCCGTCAACGAGGCGCTCACGAAGCATCTCTTCGACAACCGCTACGGCACGGGCCAGTCGACGCTCGACGGGATCCTGCGGGCCACGAACCTTCTCATCGCCGGGCGGAACGTCGTCGTTGCCGGGTACGGCTGGGTCGGGCGCGGGATCGCCTCGCGAATGGACGGCCATGGCGCGCACGTCGCGATCATCGAGATCGATCCGGTCCGGGCGCTCGAGGCGCTGATGGACGGCTTCCAGGTCATGACCGCCGGCCAGGCCGCGAGCTGGGGCCACCTCTTCATCACCGCCACCGGCAACGTCAACGTCTTCCGGCGGGAGCATTTTGCCGCGATGGTCGACGGCGCGGTCCTCGCGAACTCGGGCCATTTCGATGCCGAGCTCGACCTCGTCGCGCTCCGCCAGATGGCCGAGGGCCACATCCGGGAGGTCCGCAACAACGTCCTCGAGTTCGACATCGGCGGGAAGCGACTGAACCTTGTCGCCGAAGGTAGGCTAGTGAATCTGGGAGCCGCGGAAGGGCACCCGGCGGCGGTCATGGACATGAGCTTCGCCAACCAGGCGCTTGCAGCGGAGTACGCCGTGCAGCACCACGCCGAGCTCGAGAACCAGGTCTACGGCGTGCCCGAGGCGATCGACGCCGAGGTCGCGCGGCTCAAGCTCGAGGCCTTCGGGATCACCCTCGACGCGCTGACCCCCGAGCAGGCGGCGTACATCGCCTCCTGGAAGCAGGGGACCTAGGTGGCCAAGACGGCTGCGCCCTACGGCTCGTGGGTCTCGTCATTCCCCATCGAGCGGCTCACGGACCGGGTCGTGTTCGTGTCCGAGCCGCAGGCTCAGGGCGGGATCCGCTGGTGGCTTGAAGGCCGGCCGGACGAGGGCGGCCGGCAATCGTTGATGCGACGCGACCCGGACGGGACCGTCGTCCGCCTGACGCCCGAGGGGTTCAATGCCCGCTCTCGCGTCCACGAATACGGCGGCGCGGCCACGCTCATCTCGGGCGATCTCGTGGTCGTCTCCGACTTCACGACCGGCCGGCTGCATCGCGTCGTAGGGCCGGGAGAGCTCGTGGCGATCACCCCGGAGAAGGCGTGGCGATTCGCGGACGCTGTCCACGACGTGCGAAGGAATCGGCTGATCGCCGTCCGTGAGGACCACGACACCACAGCCGTCGCGCAGCATGGCGAATGGATCAACGATCTCGTGGCGATCGACCTCGCGACAGGGACCGTGGAGTCGATCGCGGGTGGCGCCGACTTCTACGCGGCGCCGCGGCTTTCGCCCGATGGCCGGAGCCTCGTCTGGCTCGAGTGGCACCACCCGAACCTGCCCTGGGACGGGACCGAGCTCCAGCTCGCGCCGGTCGACGCCAACGGGGCGCTCGGGGCGTTGACGACGGTCGCGGGCAGCGCCCACGACTGGATCAGCCAGCCACGCTGGTCCCCCGAGGGGATCCTCCATTTCGTCGCCGAGCCAGACGGCTGGATGAACCTCCAGCGCCTCGTCGACGGCCGCATTGAGCCCGTCGCGCCGATGGACGCGGAGTTCGGGCCGCCGGATTGGCAGTTCGGCAACGTCACGTACGCCTTCCTGCCCGACGGCGGGATCCTCGCCGTCGCCCGGTCCGGCGGACGCGATCGCCTTCTCCGGATCGCGGCGGACGGGAGCAGCGAGG
>DAINSJ010000229.1:0-2990 GCA_036741375.1 Candidatus Limnocylindrales bacterium | reverse complement strand
CCCGAGGCCGGCGTCGACGTGGAACGCCATCGCCTTGGCGGCGATGTCGTCGCGGGTGCCGCACAGCATGAACGCATCGAGCAGCTCGTCCGGGATGAGGTTCCCGGCGGTCGTGTAGTCCTCGGCTCGCCAGGTGGTCGCGATCCGATCGCGGAGCTCGGGCTCGAAGCCGGCGCGGCCCAGGGAGATGTCGGACAGGACCGACATCATGTAGATGACGAACGGCTCGCGCTTCGCCCGATTCAGGGCTTCGCGCCGCGTCCGGTCGACGAGCGAGAGCAGGTAGCCGGCCGTCTCGATCGAGTCAGGGTCACGGCCGGCCTCGGTGGCGGCCGCGCGCAGCCGCTCGAGGATCCCGCGGAGTGATGGGATCGATTCCGCGGGCCGGGCGAGGTAGCCGTCCGCCTTCTGGCCGGCGAGGGCCACGAACTCCTTGCGGTACGCGGCGATCGAGATCGGAATGCGGTGAGTCGGCGCGAACATCGGCTGGATCGGCGGCAGGCCGGGGGTTGCGGAGGGCAGCCGTTCGCCCGCCCAGAGGGCCCGCACCTGGTCGATCGCCTCGGACACCCGGCCGACCGCTGTGGCCGGGTCATACGGAATGCCCATCTGCTTGAGCCGCAGCGGCAGGCCCGTCCCGAGGCCCATGACGATCTGGCCGGGCAGGATCTCGTCGAGCGCGGCGCCGGTCATCGCGAGGACAACGGGATGACGGGTGTATGGGTTCAGGGCACCGAGCGCCACGCGGAACCCCGGGTCGCCGCCGTCGAGTGCGATCGCCTGGGCGATGGCGGTCGTGAACGTAACCGCGTCACGCTCGAAGTAGGAATCGTGCGTCCAGACCGACTCGAGGCCGGCGTCCCTGGCCCGGCGGGCCCACTCCACGGCATCCGCCGGATCGCCTCTCGCGGCGAGCCCGAGGCCGATGGGACGGGCGAGTGTTCGCATCGCCGACATGCTACCACGATGTAGCCGGTTATCCCGGGATCCGCCTGGACCGATAACGGCCGCCGGCCGCCGCGCGTTATCGTTCGAGGGTGGCCGCGCCGACGCTCAACGACCCGGCGCTGGCGCGCCGGCTCCTCGTCCACGAGGCCCGCGGGCAGCTCTCGCTCGGCCGCGAGCTCCGGGACCTCGGCGACGGCTGGCTCCTCTACGACCCGGCGGACTCGGAGCCGTTCTGGAACCGGCTCGTCGCGCCGCGCTGGCCCGCAGCCCCAGAGCGGTTCGATCGCCGGCTCGACGAGGTGATCACGCTGTTCTCGACGCTCGATCGGGTGGCCCACATCCGGCCTTTGCCGCTGGGCAACGAGCCGGTGGACATGGTCGACCGGCTCCTGGCGGCCGGGTTCGATCGCATCGGCGCGGACCGCCGGATGGTCCTTGTCGACCCGGCGCCATGCCGCGAGGTCGTCGCAGCGTGGAACGCGCGGACCGCCGGCAGGCTCGCGTTCGAGCGCCATCAGGACGGTATCGCCGAGGTGGGCCCCGGGTGGGCCACCGATGCCGCCACCGTGCTCGCGGCCGCGTTCGCGGTCGATCCGCTCAGGCGCGTCGCGCTCGAGACGGACGTCCTTGCGTGCACGGCGCGTCGGGGCTGCTCGATCCTGATGCTGCGCGACGACGGCGATGCGGTCGCGGTCGCCAGGCGGGCGACGATCTCCGATGGCACCTACCTCTCGTCGATCGGAACGCGCCCCGACCGCCGCGGGCGCGGCCTCGGGTCGCTCGTGACGGCACTGGCCGTCGCCGACGCCCTCGATGCGGGCAGCGCGTTCGTGCATCTCGCGGTCGAGCTTGACAACGAGCCGGCCCGACTGTTCTACGAGGGACTCGGCTTCGGCGTCGTCGGCGGCATCGTCCCGGACCTGCTGCTCCGATGAGCGATCCGGTGCACGCTGCGTCAGATGGCTGGGAGCGACTCGTCGCGGCCGGCGAGAACATCCTCGCCCGAGTCATGTCGGACAGCCCGGTCCTCGAGGGCGCGACGATCATCGCGATCGGCTGGGCCACGGTCGAGATCGAGCGGGCCGAGATGGAGCTCGAGGCTGCGATCGGCGACCGGGGGTCATGGGCCGAGGCGCCCAGGGACGCGCTCCTCGGCGCTCGGGCGGCCGTGTACGGACCTGTCGCGGCCGCGAGCCCGCTTCTCGTCGTGCTCGAGCCGGATACCGAGGGCCGCCTCGCCGCATCGCTCGCCCGGCACGGCGAAGGGGTCGCGGCGATCTACGTGACGACGCGCCCGGGAGCGGTGCTCGTCGCGGGCGCCTTCGGGATCCCGGCCGGCGGGCCACTCGGCCGCGGACGACGCCTCGCCCGAGGCGGGATCGGGGAGCCCTCGATCGTCGTCCTCGACACCCACCCGAGGGCATCGTGAGCGCCCAGTCGCCAAAAGGATCGACGCCGCGCATCCGGCTGCGACGAGCCGGCGCGCTGCTCGACCTGCCGTGGGAGCTGCCGCTGTCGGAGTGGCCGGCTGATCTCGGATTCCGGGATCTTGCGGTCGGGCCGTCGCGGCATCTCGTCCGCTTCCTGGTTGTCGATGGCGCGCTGCTCGCGTTCAAGGAGGAGCCCGCGAACACCGGCGAGCGCGAGTACGAGGTCCTGAACCACCTGGAGCGGGTGGGGCTTCCCGCGGTAACGCCCGTGGGCCTGGTTCGGTCGCCGGGCGAGTCCGCCATCGTCGTCACGGAGTACCTGCGCCACTCGCTCCAGTTCCGGCGGCTCCTCCTCCGATTCCCGCTCGGGCCTGGGGCGTACCGCGAGCGCCTGCTCGACGCGATGGCCTGGCTGCTCGTCGACCTCCACCGGGGTGGCGTGTACTGGGGCGACTGCTCACTCTCGAACACCCTGTTCCGCCGCGATGGCGACCGCATCCAGGCATTCCTCGTCGACGCGGAGACCAGCGAGGTCCATCCGTCGCTCTCCGACGGCCAGCGGGCGTTCGACCTCGAGATCCTCGTCGAGAACGTCGGCTACGGGCTGGCCGA
>DAINSJ010000228.1:0-3020 GCA_036741375.1 Candidatus Limnocylindrales bacterium | reverse complement strand
GGCGGTCAGGATTGCTCGGTCACGGAGCCGACGAGGCCACCCGCCCACGCGCCGAGCCAGGTGCCCGCAAACCCGAAGCCGATCGCGAAGAGGATGAGCAGGCTGCCCGTGACCCCGGTGCTGCTGTTCGCTGTGACGTGCTGGCCGAGCGTGACGCCGGATGCGAACCCGACGACCGCGCCGCCGACGCCGCCGACGATCCCCGCGACCGTCGCGCGCCGGATCCCGATCGTCCAGCGGGTCTCATGCCGGGCGCGCCAGATCCGCACGACGCCGGCCAGCGTCGCGAGGGTCGCGCCGCCCACCGTCATCCAGAATCCCGGGAGCATGTAGCCATGGCCGCCCTGGGTCCACAGGCTGTCGATGTAGGTCTGGATGGTCTCGCCGGCGACGCGCAGGTCGATCACCGAGATGATCCCGATCGCGGCCGGCGCGGCCACGAGTACGGCCAGGCGGCTGCTCCAGGCGCGCTCGCTCCAGGCGATCGCGAACAGGAGCAGTGCGAGCTCCAGGATGATGCCGCCGTCATTCGCCCGCTCGAACGACGACATGTCGAACCAGCCTCGAACGGGCAGCCATATCTCCACCCAGCTCAGGGCCGACCCAACGAGGAGCAGTGCGGCCGCGGCCACGAGGGTCAGCCGGACGGGTTCCTTGAACGCCGCGTGGAGGCCTCGACCCTTGCGGGCCGTCGGCGTGAAGCGGCTCAGGCGGCTGGTGGGCTCGATATGATCCATCGCGGTCACCCTACTGCATCGGTTGCGGGATGCTCGAAGGTCCCGGCCCACGAGGTCGCCCCGCCGCGGACCACGAGGCGCACATCCCGGCCGGCGGCATCCAGCAGGCTCGCGGCGATCGCGGCCCGGGCGCCGGACTTGCACAGAACGGTCACGCGCTCGCCGTGCGGGATCTCGGCGAGTCGCGCCGGGAGGTCCGCGACGAAGATCCGCTGCGCTCCGGGAATCGCGCCGTCGTCCTGCCATTCGATCGGCTGGCGGACATCGAGCACGGTCTCGCCGGTCGGGCCTGCCCGCCCGGCGCGGGCTGCCTCGGCGTTGACCTCGGCCATCGTCGTGACCTCGTAGGACGAGATCCCCCGACCGTCCGCCTGCCACGCCTCGACACCGCCCGCGAGCGTTCCCAGGACGCGCTCGTAGCCGATCCGCAAGAGCTGGGTTGTCGCCTCCTCGGCGGTCTCGCGGAGGGGTTCGGGCAGCACGAGGAGCACCGGCGCGGCGAACGGGACGAGCCAGCCGACGTACGGCGCGAACGAGTCATCGAGCTCGATGTTGATCGAGCCCGGGAGGTGGCCCGCCGCGAACGACCTTCGGCCTCGGCCATCGACGATCGTCGTCCCCGCGACGGCCTTTGCGGCGAAGGCGGCGGGATTGAGCTCCGGCGGCTCGCGGTACGCACCGAGGATACGCGGACCCTGCCGATTCAGGACCGCCATGTGGGCGTAATAGGCCGGCACGCGGCCGAGGCCGCCGAGGAGCCGCTCGCGGAATGCCGCCGCGTCGTCGCCGACCCCCGCGAAGGTGGGGTTGCCGGTCCGCTCAGCGCCGATCGTCGTCGTCTGGCCGAGCGCGACGGGGCCCGCGCTGCAGAAGCTCCCGGCGCCGTGCGTGGGCAGGATCAGGACATTCTCGGGGAGCGCCGAGAGGCGCTGGAGGCTGCGCTGCTGGTCGAGGGTGAGGGCGGACGACAGCGCCGGCCCGAGCAGATCGGTTCGCCCGACGGAGCCAACCAGCAGGCTGCCGCCGGTGAACGCGGCGAGGGGAGCGGGGTCGCCGGCCGGCCCGGCCCCCGTTCCGTTCACGCCGTCGGCGCCGTCGGCACCGTCGTGCGGCGCGTCCGCCGCCGTTACGAGCCAGGCGAGGTGCTCCGGCGTGTGTCCGGGCGTCGCCATCGCGGTCAAGCGATAGCCTCCGAGCTCCACCGAATCACCCTCGTCGGCCGGACGATGCTCGAACTCGTAGCCGCCGCGCGCAGGAGCGACGATCTCGGCCCCGGTGGCGGCCCGGACCTCGAGCGCGCCGGAGAGGTAGTCGTTGTGGACGTGCGTCTCGATGACCCCGACGATCCGGACCCCGCGTCGCTCCGCCGCGGCGACGAACCGCCAGGCGTCCCGCTGGGGATCCACGAGGACCGCCTCGCGACCACTTGCGAGCAGGTACGAGGTGTCGCCGAGCCCCCGGGTGACGAACAGGTCCAGCTCCATCGGGGACATCGTGCCACGCGGGTCCCAGACGGCGCTCGTACCATGACCCGATGGCGAAGATCGGCTACGCAGCAGCCCTCGAGCAGTTCCATCCGACCGACCTCCTCGACTGGTGTACCCAGGCCGAGGCGGCCGGGTTCACGGCCGGTGTCATGGTCTCCGAGCACTTCCACCCGTGGACCCCGCACCAGGGCCAGAGCGCCTTCGCCTGGACCTTCATGGGCGCGCTGGGCCTGCGGACGTCGCTGCCGTTCGGGACGGGGGTCACCTGCCCGGGCTTCCGCTATCACCCGGCGGTCGTGGCCCACGCCGCGGCGACGCTCGGGGCGATGTTCCCCGGCCGCTTCTGGCTGGGGCTCGGTGCCGGTGAGGCCCTCAACGAGCACATCATGGGCGGCCATTGGCCCGAGATTGGCATTCGCTCGGCGATGCTCTTCGAGGCCATCGAGATCATCACGAAGCTCTTCAGCGGCGAGGTCGTCCGGCATCGCGGGCCGCACTTCAAGCTCGAGAGCGCGCGCCTCTATACCCGACCGGAGCAGCCCGTCCCGATCTACGTCGCGACCGCCGGGCCGGTCAACGCGAAGCGGACCGGGCGGATGGCCGACGGGATGATCACCGTCGGCGCCGCGGACGCGAAGCTCAACGAGCTGTGGGAGAACTTCAACGTCGGCGCGCGCGAGGCCGGCAAGGATCCCACGAAGGCGCCGAAGATCCTTCAGCTCCACTTCAGCTGGGCGCGAACGCAGGAGCAGGCGCTGGAAAACGCGATGGTGGAGTGGCCGAACGGCGGCATGGC
>DAINSJ010000227.1:0-3024 GCA_036741375.1 Candidatus Limnocylindrales bacterium | reverse complement strand
CGATCCGGCGATCGTCTGCGCAGTGCCTGCAGCCGTCTCGCATCACCGTGCCCTGCTGCTCTCGGCGGCGGCGGCGCTCTACCCGCTGATCTTCGGCTCATTCCTGCTCGTGGAGAAACCGGGGCTCGGAATCGGGCACTTCTACTACATCCCGATCGCGCTGGTCGCCCTGGCCAACGGCCCCGTCTGGGGCGCCTCCGCCGGGCTCGCGGCGACGGGCTTCTACACGCTCGGAATCGTGCTCAACCCGCGCCTCCCGACCTATGACGTGCTCACCGCCAGCAGCACGATCCGCCTGTTCACCTACACGATGATCGGGATGCTCGTCGGCTGGTTTGCGCACAACCACCGGCTGCTCGCCGACCGGCTGCGCGTGGCCGCGGAGCGCGACTTTCTCACCGGCCTCCTCAACACGCGCGCGTTCGACGCAGCCCTCTCGACGCGGCTCGAGCACGGCAAGCCGTTCGGGCTCGTGCTCGGCGACATGGACAACCTCAAGGAGACCAACGACATGGAAGGCCACATGGTCGGCAATGACGTCCTCCGCCGCGCCGGCGAGGTCCTCACGAAGGAGCTCGAGGAGCACGACCAGCTCGCGCGGATCGGCGGGGACGAGTTCGCCGTGATCACCTCGCGGCCCGGCACCGAGGCCGTCCGCGCTCTCTGCAGCCGCATGACGGCCGCCCTCGCCGCCGAGGGGATGAGCATGAGCTTCGGGTGGGCCGTGTGCCCCCGCGACGGCGACAGCTCCCTCCTGCTCTACCGCGCGGCCGACGAGCGGCTTTACGCACAGAAGCTGATCCGCAGCCGCTTCACCGCGGCCACGGTCGTGAGCATGCCGACCCGCGCGGAGCGGCTCGCGCTGCGCTCACAGCAGATCGGCTAGCGCTCGATCAATTCCACGCGGTAGCCGTCCGGGTCGCGCACGAAGCAGAGGCGCGAGCCGCCCTCGCGGACCGAGTACGGCGGCTTCTCGGGCTCGATCCCCTGGCCCGCGAGCCGCTCCAGCGTCCCGTCGAGGTCGTCCACGGTGATCGCGATGTGCCCGTAGCCGGTGCCGAGCTCGTAGGACTCGACGCCGAAGTTGTAGGTCAGCTCGAGCCGGTCGCCGTCACCGGGTAGGCCCATGAAGATGTTGATCGCCTCTTCGCGGATCGGCAGCTCGCGCCGCTTCTCGAAGCCGAGCGCCTCGTAGAACTCGACGGAGGCGTCCGGGTCGGTGATGCGGTAGCAGGTGTGGATCAGCTCCATGCCGACAAGGATGCACTACCGGCAGAATGCAGCCTGCGCGGGTGTGCCCTTTCCGGCCGGGCAGACGACCTCCGCGTCCCCGCCGCCACGCCTGACGGGCTCGGCGGCCGCCTGGAGTTGCCCGTCCGGGAGGAACTCGATCGCGGTGGCCGCGCCGATCTCGGGCGTCGACGCGAAGCTCTGGCCGAAGTCGTTGGTCAGCACGCCTCCGTACTGGGCGATGAACCCCGGTTCGGCCTGCGTCGCGGCGGAGTTGCGTTGGGAGGCACGGGGGGCCGCGATCGCATTGGGCGTGGACATCCCGAAGTCGAGCCGGTTCAGCAGGATCTGGAGAACGGTCGTGATGATCGTCGCGCCGCCAGGGGTGCCGACCGTCAGGAGCGGCCGGCCATCGTGGAGCACGATCGTCGGCGCCATGCTCGAACGCGGCCGCTTGCCGCCGGCCGGCAGGTTCGGGTCGGGCGTGCCGGGCGAGGCAGGCACCGGATCGAAGTCGGTCAGCTCGTTGTTGAGCAGGAAGCCGTAGTGGGGCACGGCGATCGCGCTGCCCGCGATCTGCTCGATCGTGCTCGTGTAGCTGACCACGTTGCCAAACCGGTCGACCACCACGAGGTGGTTCGTCGAGGTCCCTTCGGTGTCGACCGCGGCCGGCGCTGCTCCCGGCGAGCAGGAAGCGTCGTAGGGCGGGGACGGGTCGCCGGGTGGAACCGGGCTCGTCAACGCCGTCGGGCCGATCAGGCAGCGGCGCTCGGCCGCGAAGCCCTTCGAGAGCAGCCCCTCCAGCGGCACGTCGAAGTACGCCGGGTCGCCGACCCAGCGGTTGCGGTCGGCGAACGAGAGCCGCGACGCCTCGAGGTATCGGTGGAGCGCCAGAGCGCGATCCGGCGCGGAGAGGTCGAAGCCCTCGAGGATGTTGAGCGCCTCACCGACCGTCGAGCCGCCGCTCGACGGCGGGCCCATGCCGTACACGTCGTAGCCGCGGTAGTCGACGTGTGTCGGATCGCGGAGCGGGGCGGCATAGCCGGATACGTCGGCGTTCGTCATTACGCCGGGCGGCACCGGGAAGCCGAGCTGGGAGTCGGGAGCGACCGGTGGGTGGTCGACCGCATCGACGACCGCTGCGCCGATCGGCCCGCCGTAGAACGCTCCTGGGCCGTCGTGGGCGATCTGCTCGTAGGTCTGCGCGAGCTCCGGGTTACGGACGACGCTTCCGACCGCCGGCGTCTGACCGTCGGGAGTCAGGAACAATGCGCGGCTCGACGTGAAGCCCTGGAAGCGCGGTCGGTTCATCTCGGTCTGGTCGTGGAAGGTTTGGTCGACGACGAAGCCGCGCCTCGCGATCGTGATCGCCGGCTGGAGCAGCTTCGACAGCCGCATCGTCCCGTAGAGGCTCGCCGCCTTGGCCCAGGTGGCGAGGGTCCCCGGCACGCCGACCGCCATGCCGCTGGTCACGCGCTGCGGGTAGAACGGGATCGGCTGCCCGGTCTGCGGGTCGATGAACGCATCCTCCCGAAACGCCTGCGGCGCGGTCTCCCGGCCGTCGATCGTCACCACGCGGTGCTGCTTGGCGAGGTAGACGACCATGAAGCCACCGCCGCCGATACCGGCGACATACGGCTCGGTGACCCCGAGCGTCGCGTTGGCCGCGACCGCCGCGTCGACGGCGTTGCCGCCCCGGCGGAGGATCTGGATCGCGGTCCGAGTCGCGTCCTGGTCGACACTTGCCGCCGCCCCGCCCGTCCCCGTGGCGACGGCCTGCCTGCCGGTCTGTGG
>DAINSJ010000226.1:0-3029 GCA_036741375.1 Candidatus Limnocylindrales bacterium | reverse complement strand
GGTGACCGATGCGGGCGAAGAGCAGGCGGAGGTGGTCGTAGATCTCGGTGACGGTACCGACGGTCGACCGGGGGTTCCGGCTCGAGCCCTTCTGATCGATCGAGATCGCCGGGCTGAGGCCGTCGATCTGGTCGACGTCCGGCTTCTCCATCTGGCCCAGGAACTGGCGGGCGTAGGCCGACAGGCTCTCGACGTAGCGGCGCTGGCCCTCGGCGTAGATCGTGTCGAAGGCGAGGCTCGACTTGCCGCTGCCGCTGAGGCCGGTGATGACGACGAGCCGGTCGCGCGGGAACGCGACCGACACGTCCTTCAGGTTGTGCTCGCGCGCTCCGCGAACGACGATCTGATCCTGGGGCACATCGACAAGTCTACGCGAATGGCGTCAAACCGAACAAGTGTTCCGTTCGCGAATTGCCGGCCGGGCCGCCGGGCGTGCAGCCGCTCCGGCCTAGAGGGTCCTCAGCACCAGCGCGTTCGATCCCCCGCCGACCAGACCGGCGACGATCGAGATCGCGACGACCAGCGCCGCGATGCGGACCTGGCTCGGCCGTTGGCTGTGGGTGAGGACGACCGTCAGGGCCGCGACGAAGCCCATCACGACGAGCTTCCCGATCACCAGAATCGGGAGACCATGGTTCGTCAGCGTGTCCACGACGAAGGGATTGGTCTCCGCGGCCGGCCCGACGCGGCGGAGCATCGCGAGGAAGGTGCTCAGGTCGAACAGCTGAGCCGCCACCATTGTCATCAGACCCGTGAACACGACCGGCATGAGGCGAGTTTGATGCGCGGGCCTTCACGGCGGATTGCGACCGGTGTGGATATCGTCACGTCCGCGAATCGGCGGAGCCCGCGCATCGGAGCTCGTGGGAGGCGGCGCTCGTGCAAAGGAGCTCGCCTGGGAAGCGTATGCCGGTGGCGCATGAACAGCTGCGAATTGCCCGAGTTTCCATCGATCTCATGTTCGCGCGGCATGGTGGACGGCGTCCGATGCCCCTCATGCATGAACCTGCCCGAATTTGGACCGACATCCCCACGTTCATGGGCCAAGAGCATTTCCGCCCTGGCGACGAGCTGCCTGGCGACGAGCTGCCTGGCGACGAGCCGCACCGGTGGCGGTTGGCTCTGGAGGCCGGCAGGCACTGGCGAAGCTAGCTCCGGCGGCGCCTCGGGGGTCGCGTGCCCTGCCGGCGGCGGATGTTCGGGGTGACCGAGCGATCCCAGGTTGGGCGATCGAGCCAGCGGGCCTGCGAGCCGGACTCGTCCTCGTGCTCGTCCCGGATCCCCGGGAGCCAGTCCGCGGCGGTCCCCTCTGCGGGTCCGCTCGGCGCTTCTCCGTCAACGCCGTCGACTGGCTCCTCGCCCGCCGACAGGACCGTCACCGACGAGACCTCGAGCACGGACCCTGGCGCGTCCGGATCCTCGATGGTCGCGCGAGAGCTGCCTCGCAACGCGGTCCGTCGCGCCCGGGCGGGCGTGGCCGCGCCAACCGCAGGCTGCTTGCCGGCCCGCTCCGCGGCCCGGCCGACGATCGTCGACTGGTCCTCGTCGAGGACCCGCAGGCGGATCTGCTGGATCTCGTCGCGCAGGGCCGCCGCGCGCTCGAACTCGAGCTCCTTCGCCGCGGTTCGCATCTCCGCCTCCATCCTCGCGACGAGCGCCTCGACCTTGCCCCGGTCGAGCTCCGCGAGGCGCTCTCCGCGCTGGCCGGCGATCATGTCGGACCCGACCGCGCCGTAGTCCGCCTGCGTCTCGGCCACGGAGCGGAGCTGGTCGTTGAGGTCCCGGATGCCCTTGATGATCGTCTGGGGCTCGATGCCGTGCTCCCGGTTGTAGACCTCCTGGATGGCCCGCCGTCGGTTCGTCTCCTCGATCGCGGCCCGCATCGAATCGGTCATCGAGTCGGCGTACATGACGACCTCGCCGCCGATGTTCCGGGCGGCCCGGCCGACCATCTGGATGAGCGACCACGCGGAGCGGAGGAAGCCCTCCTTGTCGGCATCGAGGATCGCGACGAGGGTGACCTCGGGGAGGTCGATGCCCTCCCGGAGCAGATTGATGCCCACCACGACATCGAAGACCCCCAGCCGCAGGTCGCGCAGGATCGAGATCCGCTCGAGCGTGTCGACCTCGGAGTGGAGGTACTGGACCTTGACCCCGAGCTCGCGGAGGTAGTCGGTCAGGTCCTCGGCCATCCGCTTCGTCAGCGTCGTGACGAGGGCTCGCTCACCCCGCTCGACCCGGCCCCGGATCTCCTCCATGAGGTCGTCGATCTGGCCCTCGGTCGGCCGAACGGTGATATGCGGATCCACGATCCCGGTCGGGCGGATCAGCTGCTCGACGATCCGCTCGCTCCGCTCGAGCTCGTACGGGCCGGGCGTTGCCGACATGTAGATCGCCTGGTGGACCGTCGTCTCGAACTCCTCGAACGTCAATGGACGGTTGTCGAGGGCGGACGGGAGCCGGAAGCCGAAGTCGACGAGGATCTCCTTGCGAGTCCGGTCGTTCTTGTACATGCCGACGACCTGCGGGATCGTCATGTGCGACTCGTCCGCGACGAGGAGCCAGTCGGGCGGGAAGTAGTCGAGCAGGGTCCACGGACGGCTGCCCGCGGCCCGTCGCGACAGGTGCCGGGAATAATTCTCGACGCCGGAGCAGTAGCCGAGCTCCCGGAGCATCTCGAGGTCGAACGTCGTGCGCTGGCGGAGGCGGGCGCCCTCGAGGTCGCGGCCCTCCGCCTCGAGCTGGCCGACGCGTTCCTCCATCTCGGCCTCGATGTCGACGATCGCGCCCTGGAGCTTGTCGGCCGGGGTGACGTAGTGGGTCGCGGGGTAGACGTTCACGTCGCGACGCTCGGCGAGGAGCTCGCCGGTCAGCGGGTCGAGCTCCGTGATGCGCTCGACGACATCGCCGAAGAACTCGACCCGGACGAGCCGCTCCTCCGACGCCGGCTGGAACTCGAGCGTGTCGCCGCGGACCCGGAACCGCGCTCGCGCCAGGGCCTGGTCGTTGCGCTGGTACTGGAGATCCAC
>DAINSJ010000225.1:0-3105 GCA_036741375.1 Candidatus Limnocylindrales bacterium | reverse complement strand
TGAAGAACTCCAGCTCCGGACGCAGGCCCGCCACCTCGCTCTTGGTCTGTCTCGATGCGGGCGATGCTGGGGCCGGAGATGCGGGTGGCGCGATCCTTCTGGGACGCTCCTGGCGGATGACCTGATCGGCAAGACTGCCCCGGCGGCTCAGCAGGACGGCCCGCGCGGCGGCTTGGAGGAGCGTGGAGTCCTCGGTCGAGAGTCGGTCGCCGCGCAGGATGTACACCCCGCCGTGGCCCGGATGGCTCTCGTGGACCAGGGTGGACTGGCTCGTCCGCACGAGGGTCTCAAGCGAATCCTGGAGGTCCTGGGCGTACGTGGTGCCTTGCTCGTTGAGGATCACGAGGTCAACGTCGAGGAGCTTTAGCCGCCAGTACTCGTGCGCGCGGAGCAGCTGCCGAACGATATCGAGGTCCTCGGTTTCGTCGATCCGGACCATGACGATGGGCAGGTCGCCCGAAATGCCGTGGGCCCACAGGCCGGGAGCTCCCTGCTCGTTGCTGGCCAGCAGGCCAGCCGACGGCCGCAGCGACGCGTCCGAGTAGAGGATCCGGTTCGCCAGGCGCTGGAAGAGGTGGGCCTCGTCGGCCTCGATCCCCAGGTGATGGAGCTGGACCTGGGCCTGCGTCCAGGCCAGGGTCGCCGCTCGTTCGAAGGTGGCCGTCTCACGGTACTTGTCGGCCAGGTCCAGGACGTGCTCGCGTGAGTCGGCGACGACCGTGGAGAAGATCACGTGGGCGGTCGCGCCGGGGGCGAGCCTGACCCGGACCCGGAGGCTGAAGATCGGATCGAGCACCGCGCCGACCGTGTTCGAGAGTGGACGCCCATCGATGACCGAGACCGGCGAGCGGACCGTCCGGCCCCGGCCGAGGAAGCGGGCGCGATCCGTTTCGTACTGGATGACCCCGCCGTTCCCCTCCTCGACCGCCGCGACATGTGCGGCCCAGATCGGCTGCTCGTCACTCGACCGTCGACGGCGCGTCGCCAGGAGGGCACCGATATCGGGGGCGAACTCAGTCTGGACGAACAGGTTCTGGAAGGCCGGGTGAGCGGCATCGGCCGCCTGCGGCGCGAGAGCGATCTCCGCATATGACGTCAGCTCGATCTCGCGACGTTGCGAGCCGAGATTGGTCAGCGACACGCGCCGGATCTCCGCGTCGTGCTCCGCCGATACGACGATGGTCAAGCCGGTCACGATCGAACCATCGCGACGGGAGAACTCGGCATGATCCTCCGAATAGTTGACCTCGTAACTGTCTGCTTCCTTGCCGCTGGGCTGGTGACCCGCCGACCACACCGCGCCGGTGTGCCTATCGCGCAGGAAGAGATAGCTGCCCCACGAGTCACGAGTCACGTCCTCGCGCCAGCGGGTCACCGCCACGTTGCCCCAGCGGCTGTAGCCTGATCCCGCGGCCGTCACCATGACCGCGTACCGCCCGTTCGACAGAACGTGCGTCCGCGGGATCGCGTCGTGGGGCGAGGTGAAACGACGGAGGACAGGCGGCACCAGATCGCGCACGTCGGCGGCACTCTTCACCTCCTCGCCACGTGGCCGGGTCACGAGCACGTCGCGCGGCATCCGCTCCTGGAGCAGCAGCTCGGTCGCCTCCACGATCGGGTCGGCATGGAAGCGCTCCACCATCGCCCGCTCGTTGAGGACGTTGCCGAGGGCCACGAGCACCATCCCCTGGTGATGGGCCATGTAGCTCTTTACGATGGCGACCGAGGCCCCTTCGGGGAGTCGTCGCGCCGTGTAGTCGAGCGCCTCCCGAAAGCCGTACGGCCCGGCCGCTCCGATATCGCTCAACCGGGCGAAGTTCCGGACCGCAGCCTCGGGATCGATCATCGCTCCGAGGGCGGTCGCGTAAGGGGCCACGACGACATCCTGTCTCAGGCCCCGCTTGAGGCCGAGGCCGGGCACGCCGAAGCTCGAGTACTGGTACGTCTGCTCGAGGTCACGCGCATTGAAGGCCGATTCGGATATGCCCCAGGGCACGCCGAGCTCGGCGGCGTAGCTCATCTGGCGGGCCACGACCAGCCGGTACGTGTGGTCGAGCAGGCTGCGGGCGGGAGCGCGCATCACGAGGGCCGGCATCAGGTATTCGAACATCGATCCCGACCACGAGATCAGGGCGGAGCCGCGGCCGACGGGCGTCAGCGCGCGGCCAAGTCGAAACCAGTGTTCGGGGGCGACATCCCCCTTCGCGACCGCGAGAAAGCTGGCGAGGCGGGCCTCGGAGGCGAGAAGGTCGTAGTAGCTCGGATCCAGCGTGCCGTCCCGGACCCGAAACCCGATCGAGAAGAGCTTGCGGGTCGGGTCGAACAGGAAGGTGAAGTCCGTCTCCTTGAAGAGCCGCTGGGCCTGGTCGGCGATCGCCTGGAGTCGTCGGACGAGCATCGCCGCGGCCGGCGATCCGTCGCCGGTCTCGTGGGCCGGTGGATCGGACAGCTCGGCGATCGTCGGAAAGGCGTTCATCTGCGGAGGGGGTTGCAGCAACGCGAGGTCTCGAACATGGCTGCTCACGGCCAGCCGAGCCGCCTCGGCCCAGGTCAGCAGCTCGCCCTCCGGACCCTCACCACGCTCTGCGGTGAGCGCCGCGGCAACGTCGGACAGCGTCCGGGCGTGCGCAGAGAGCTCGCCCAGGCGGGCCGCCCAGGCCTCGGGCGGCGCGGGGACGACGGAACTGGCCCCGGCGGGCAGCTCGAGGGCTTCGTCGAGGTGCCGCCGGGTGAGCGTCTGGCTTCTCCGGTCGTCGCCGATCGCGCCGGCGGCCTCGCGGGTCAACGCGATCGCGTCACCGATCCCGGCCAGCGCGGCAGCGACCGGAAGCGGCTGGTCGATCATCTGGCGGCATGCGTTGGACAGCGCTAGCAGGTGGCCGGCGAAGTTGCCGCTGTCGACCGACGACACATACGCCGGCTCGAGCTGGTGCAGGTCGTGCGTGTCGTACCAGTTGTACAGGTGCCCGCGGAAGCGTTCGAGGCGACCGATCGTCGCGAGGGTCGCCTCGAGGCGCTCCACCATCTCGAGCGTCCCGATCCAACCGAAATCGCGAGCCGTCACGGTCGCCAGCAGGTACATCCCGATGTTCGTCGGCGAGGTGC
>DAINSJ010000224.1:0-3123 GCA_036741375.1 Candidatus Limnocylindrales bacterium | reverse complement strand
CGTGCTGGCCGCCGATGTCGTTGAGCCGGCCGTCCCACGTCTCGCCGACGACGGGCAGCGCCCAGAACAGGGCGCCGGTTGGGCGAGAGTTGACGGCCGCGTGGACCAGAGCATCGCGCACGGTGCCGACGGAGTGCGTGTTCGTGATCCCGATCGCTCCGGCGAGCAACCCCGCCTCCCGGATCCACTCGAGGCCCGTCAGCTCGCCGTTGCCGTTGAGGGTGTGCGAGCCGGCGAACACGGGCTCGCTCCAGGCATCGCCGTCGTGCGGCACGATGACCGTGACCCCGGTCCGGACTGGGCCCTCGCCCACGACGAGCGGACCATCGCCGCTGACGATGGTCGTGTGGCCGACGCGGACCCCGGGGACGTCCGTGATCGCATTCATCGGGCCAGGCCGGCCCTCGCCGATGACGATCCCGAGATCCCGGGCACGAACCGTCACGTTGGCGCGGTCAGTTGCCGGCCCGCGTTCAGTCGGCCTGGCTCGTCGACACGATGTCGATGCCCTCGACGCCACTCAGGGCTTCGAGCGCCGCCGTGAGACCGGCGGAGCGTCGGGCACGAACCATCAGGTCGGCCTGGTAGCTGTTCTTGGAGAGGCGCTGCGTGCTGATCGTCCCGATCTCCAGCTTGTTCTCGAGCAGGATGCTCGAAACGCGCCCGACCAGGTCCACGCGATCGAGCTGGAGCCGCAGCTGGACCTCCGGGACCGCCGAGCCATGCAGGCGTTCCGCGAGGGCGTTGATGGGCCACAGGCTCACGAGGACGATCCCGGCCCCGACCCCGCCGACGACATACTCGCCGGCGCCGGCCGCCATCCCGACCGCCGCCGTCGCCCACAGGCTCGCCGCGGTCGTGAGCCCCCGGATGACGATGCCGTCCTTGAGGATCGCGCCCGCTCCGAGGAAGCCGATCCCTGACACGATCTGGGCCGCGATCCGGGTCGGATCGATCGGCACCCCGGGGCCCTGGCCGAAGCCGTGGATCGAGAGGACCGTGAAGAGGCCCGAGCCCAGGGCGACGAGCATGTGCGTCCGGATGCCGGCCGGGTGGCCGTGGATCTCGCGCTCGCCTCCGATCAGGGCTCCCAGCGCCGCTGCGAGGACGAGGCGAAGCGAGAGGTCAAGCTGGAGGGTGAGGTCGATCATTGTTAACAGCAATCATGGCGTACGCGGGCGGCCATCGCGCGGGCATGATGCGCAGCAACCGCCGATTGGCAAGGCTCCGCGAAGAGGGACTCCGATGACTGCGACCCCGCCAGCCTCTACGACCGCCACCCGCAGGACCGCCGCGCGCCGGGCTGCGATGCGACATCCCGTCAACAAGGCCATGGTCGACGACGCGCCGAGGGGGGCGCGGATCGCGGACGCCGTCACCGGGTTCATGGGCAGCTGGACCTTCATCGCGATCCAGACGGTCATCGTGATCATCTGGATCGCCGGCAATGTCTGGCTCCTCTTCCACTTCGACGCCTATCCGTTCATCCTCCTGAACCTCGCGTTCTCGACCCAGGCGGCCTACGCAGCTCCGCTCATCCTCCTGGCCGGAAATCGGCAATCCCTACGCGACCGGCTCACGCTCGAGCACGCGGCCGCCGAGGCGGACATCGAGGACGCCCAGAACATCGAGCTGCTCGAAGGCAACAAGAAGATCCTGGAGCATGTGGATGCCCTCGAGCACCGGATCCTCGAGCTCGAGACCTCGATCCTGGCCCGGCTCGACAAGACCGCCGGCTAATCCCGTGGCCGAAGGCCGCACCGCGATCGACCTCAATGCCGACGTCGGCGAGTCCGTTGGTGCGTGGCCGATGGGCGACGACGAGCACCTGATCCCGCTCGTCAGCTCGGTCAACATCGCCTGCGGCTTCCACGCCGGCGACCCGCTGACGATCGAGCGAACGATTCGGCTGGCGCTCGATGCCGAGGCCGCGATCGGCGCCCATCCCGGCTACCCGGACCTCGTCGGCTTCGGCCGGCGCGACCTCGACATGGCGCCGGACGAGCTCGAAGCAGCCCTGATCTACCAGATCGCCGCCGTCGCGGGGCTGGCGCGAGCCGCCGGCGCCGAGTTGCGCCACGTGAAGCCGCACGGGGCGCTGTACAACCGCGCTGCCCGGGACGAACGCCTCGCCGACTCGGTCGCGCGCGCGGTCCGGCGGTTCTCGCCCGAGCTGATCCTCGTCGGGCTTGCCGGCTCGCGTCTGGTCGATGCCGGTCGGGCGGCCGGCCTCGCCGTGGCCGCGGAGGCGTTCCCGGATCGGGCCTACGAGCCGGATGGCTCGCTCCGTTCGAGGCGCCTACCCGGCGCCGTCCTCACCGACAGCGCTGCGATCGCCGCCCGAGCTGTCGAGATGGCCCGCGACGGCACTGCGACCGCGACCGATGGCAGCGTCATCCCACTTCGCGCCGACACCATCTGCCTGCACGGCGACACGCCGGGCGCCGCCGAGCACGCCCGCGCGGTTCGCGACGCGCTCGCGGCAGCAGGCGTGACCATCGCACCCGTCCCGACCTGATCCATGGCCGGCGAACCGGCGATCTCCGCGTTCGGCGATGCGGCGATCCTCATCGAGCTCGCACCTCTGGGGGCTGCCGGCGAGGGCGTGGCCGAGCGGCCCGACGACCTTGGCGCCGCGCTCCTCGCCTCGACGGCGGCGGCGCAGGCGCTGGCGTCGCGAATCCGATCGGCTACCGAGCGGCTTGTGGGCTTCGGCGCAGCGGTGCCCGCCGCATCCAGCGTCCTGGTTCACCTCGACTCGACGGGCCCGAGCGGCGGCGTGGACGGCGCAATCGATGTCATGCAGCGCATCGTCGAAGGCTTCGACGCGGAAACCGCGGGCTGGCGGCCGGGCGGCAGGACCCTCGAGGTGCCGGTCCGGTACGGCGGCGCTGACGGCCCTGACCTGGACGCGGTTGCGGAGCTCACCGGCCTGAGCCGCTCCGCGGTCGTGGAGCTCCATGCCTCGACGGCCCATCGGGTGCTCTTCCTCGGGTTCGCGCCTGGGTTCGGGTATCTCGGTCCGTTGCCCGCGAGCCTGAACGTCGCGCGACGGGCATCACCCCGTGTGCGAGTGCCGGCCGGCAGCGTTGCGATCGCCGGGCAGCACACGGCGATCTATCC
>DAINSJ010000223.1:0-3166 GCA_036741375.1 Candidatus Limnocylindrales bacterium | reverse complement strand
CGCTTCCTTTCTGATCCATCTGCCCCCATGCAAGCACGGGAGCCGACTTGCCGATGCAAGCACCGGCGGGATCAGCAGGTTTTCGAGGCCCCTCTGGACAAGATGAAGAATACGGTGGGACCCGACCGCACCGAAAGGGACTTATCCACGAGTTTCCGAGTTGTTCATGTCAATTTCACGCTGCCATCCACAGGCCGTCCACGCCGCCTGTCACGATCCCGTCTCTAAGGGCCACTTGGCGCCGGCGCCGGCGGTCACGGGCGCCCCCCGGTCCCCCATCGAGACGCTTCGGATTCCGTCGTCGTCCGTGAGCTCCCACGTGCGCCCGTCCTGTCGCATGACCTGGAGCTGGCCGATCGCGACGTCGAGCGACGGCGAGACCCGCATGACCGAGAGGGTGATCCCCTCCCCTGCCGCCACGAGCCGCTCGAGCGCCCGGCAGAGCGCGGTCTCGGCGACGAGCGAGTCGCGCACGTCCACGAGCGGCGGCTGGACCACGCCGAGTGCGACATGCCGGACGCCCGTCTCGGAGACCACGTTGCCGTTGATCGACCCGTCGCGGTCCGGATGGAGCGAGAGCAGGCCCGCCGGAGCCGCGACCTCGAGGCGTAGCCACTGGCCGGCATGGCCGGTCTCGATCGTCACGGCATGGGCGAGGCTCGTGGCCGTATCGGCGCCGGCGCTCCCTGTCGCTTCCCGCCATCGACGGCCGCGCTCGCCGTCGGCGATCGTCCACGTCACGGCCCGCCCGAGCCGATCGACGCCGTGGCCCGCCAGGCGGACCCGAGGGGCTACTCGGCCTGCCATCGGGCCGCCGCGCTCTTGAGCTCGCCCGCGAGCGATGGCGCGATCCGGCCGCGCACCCGGACCTCGGTGTTGAGGTACTCGAGCTCGACCGTGCCGCGCTCCCGGACCCGGGCCAGGAGCTCGCCCGCCGTGTACGGCAGGCGGACGTCGACGTCGACCCAGAGCGTCGCGAGGAGCGCCGACAGCTCGACCTTGAGCGTGTCGAGCCCGAAGCCCGTCAGGGCAGAGATGAACACCGCCCCGGAAATCGCGGGGGCGACCCGGCCCCCGTCTGCGGCCGCAGGCTCGACGAGATCGATCTTGTTGAAGACGACCAATCGCGGCTTCGTCCCGGCGCCGAGCTCGTCGAGGACGGTCTGGACGGTGGCCCGGTGCTCGGTGACGTGGGGATCCGAGGCGTCGACGACCTCAACCAGGACGTCGGCCCGGTTGACCTCCTCGAGCGTGGCCCGGAACGCGTCGACGAGCTGATGCGGCAGCTTGTGGATGAAGCCGACGGTGTCGGTGAGGATCGCGGTCTGGCCGTCGCCGAGTTTGACCTGCCGGCTCGTCGGGTCGAGCGTCGCGAACAGCTTGTCCTCGGCGAGCGCAACCTCGCTGCCCACGAGGCTGTTCAGGAGCGTCGACTTGCCCGAGTTCGTGTAGCCGACGATGCCGACGGTCGGAACCTGCCGCCGATCGCGCCCGCGGGCGGCGGTCGTACGGGCGCGGCGGACGTCCTCGACGCGCTCCTTCATCTTCTTGATCCGGTCGCGGATCAGCCGGCGGTCGGTTTCGAGCTGGCTCTCGCCCGGGCCGCGGGTCCCGATTCCGCCGCCGGTGCGCGACAAGTGGGTCCAGAGGCGGGTCAGGCGCGGGAGCTGGTACTCCAGCTGCGCGAGCTCCACCTGGAGCCGGCCCTCGTGCGTCCGCGCGTGCTGGGCAAAGATGTCGAGGATCAGCCGGCTCCGGTCGATGACTTTCGTGTTCAGGAGGCCCTCCAGGGCCTTCTGCTGCGAAGGCGAGAGCTCGTCATCGGCCACGAGGAGATCGAACCCGGTCTCGGCCTTGGCCGCGACAAGGTCGGTCGCCTTGCCCTTGCCCACGTACCAGTTCGGGTCCACGTGGCGACGGTTCTGCCACTCGGCCCCGACCACCTCGGCGCCCGCGGTGAGCGCCAGGTTCGCGAGCTCGCCGAGCGACTCCTCGGCCGACCAGCCGTCCCCGTCGCCGGTATCGACGGCGACGAGGAAGGCGCGCTCGACGGGTACCTCGAGATCGATGAGCTGGGTGGCGCGGCTCGTGCCGCGGGGACGTGCGGACATCCGGTTAGTCTACCGGCCGACCGAACGCGCACAATCGAAGGCGATGACGGAACGGATCCTTGGTCTCGTCGGCGGCCTCGGACCGGAGTCGACCGTGGACTACTACCGACGGCTGATCGACGGCTACCACGCCCGAGTCGGTCCGGGCGCCCACCCGCCGGTCCTCATCAATAGCCTCGACGGCGGTCCACTGATCACGACCATGGTCGCCGGTGATCTCGGGCCGCTTTACTCCGCGGTTTCGCAAGCGGTGGACCAACTCGCCGCAGCTGGAGCCGGGCTCGCCATGATCTGCTCGGTGGCGAGCCACCAGGTGTTCGACGACATCGCTGCGAAGGCCCCGATTCCGATGCTCAGCATCATCGAGGCAACGTGTCGCGCGACCACCGCGGCAGGGGTCGAGCGGCCGGTGCTGTTCGGAACCCGGATGGCCGTTGAGGGGGCCTTCTTCGCTCGCGTGTTCGAGGAGGCTGGCATCGACCTTGCTCGCCCGGACGAGCCCGATCGGGCCTGGATCAATGACATCTACCTCGGCGAGCTGGTCCACGGCGTTTTCCTGGACGCCACGCGCGACCGAGCGCTCGAGATCCTCACTCGCCTGAGGCGCGATGACGGGATCGACGGACTCATCCTCGCCGGCACCGAGCTGTCGGTCCTCCTCCCGAACCCATCCTATGCGGGGGTGCCAGTGCTCAACGCAGCCGCGATCCACGTCGACGAAGGGCTCGACTGGCTCACCGCCTGACGGGGTTCAGGAGGCTCTTTGCCGCCTTGACCGCGGCCGATTCCGGATGATCCACAACGTCAACCCACTCGATGTCGGGTTCGGCGCGGAACCACGTCCATTGGCGCTTTGCGAAGGCGGCGTTGCGTGTCGCGTCCGCCTCGATTGCGGCCTCCCGTGTCAGCTGGCCGTCGAGCACGGCCCAGGCCTCGCGGTAGCCGATGGCCGAGAACGCCGGCAAGGCCGGATCGAAACGCTCCCGCAGCGCCCGTGCCTCTTCGATCAGCCCGGCGTCGAACTGGGCGCGGGCGCGGCTCGCGATCCACTTGAG
>DAINSJ010000222.1:2415-3178 GCA_036741375.1 Candidatus Limnocylindrales bacterium | reverse complement strand
GAGACGATCGAGGAGACGCCGCCCGAGCTCGTGGCGGACATCATGGACCAGGGCGTCGTGCTGGCCGGCGGCGGGGCGCTCCTCGCGGGCCTCGACCGTCGGGTCGCGGAAGCGACGCAGATGCCGGTCCACGTCGCCGACGACCCGCTGACCTGCGTCGTCCGCGGCACTGGGATCGTGCTCCAGGACCTGGACGGGATGCAGCGCGTCCTCGTCACCGAGACCTACTCCCGCCCACCCCGCTGAGTCGCTGACGGAGCGGACGATGAGCGCGATGTTCGCGAGCCGCGCCGTTCGCCGGCGTGCCGTGACGTACGTCTCGCTGCTCGCCGCCGCGCTCGTCCTCATGGCGATCTCCGCCAATCCGCTCGTACGGGATCTCCAGAACGGCGTCGCGTTCGCGTTCAAGCCGTTCGAGGTAGCGATCGAGGGCGTCGCGAACGGTATCGGCTCCATCGGCACCGCCATCGCCGAGATCGATCGGATCCGCGTCGAGAACCAGGCCCTGCGGGCCGAGAACGAGCGGCTCCAGACCGAGAACCGGGCGGCCGCGGAGTTCCGTCGCGAGAATGACGCGCTGACGAGCCTGCTCCAGCTCCGACAGGGGCTCGCGTTCAAGACGCTCCCGACGGTCGTGATCGCGCGCGAGTCCTCGGAGGCGAGGCGGGCGGTCGTCATCGACCGCGGCTCGGACGACGGCGTTGCCGTCGGGCAGGTCATCGTCGCCGCCGGCGGATCGCTCGCGGGCCGGGTCGTCGACGTC
>DAINSJ010000222.1:0-2405 GCA_036741375.1 Candidatus Limnocylindrales bacterium | reverse complement strand
CCTCGGCAGCGGCTCGACGGGCAAGGTCGTGGGGCAGCTCGGCGGGGCGCTCGTGATGACTGACGTCGATTCGACCGTCACCGTGAACATCGGCGATGAGGTCTTCACGGCCGGCATCGAGCTGAGCGGCGGCATTCGATCGCCCTATCCGAAAGGGCTCCTCCTCGGCCGCGTCGTCGACGTGAAGCGGGATCCGAACGAGGTCGTCCAGACCGTCTACCTCGAGCCCGCGGCGCCCCTCGACCGGCTCGAGTTCCTCCTCGTGATCACCGACTACCAGGGCGGCCTGACGGGGCCATCCGGAAGCCAGGCTCCGTGCCTGCCGACGGCGAGCGGGACGCTGCCCGATTCGGACCAGCCGTGCTCGACCGCGGCCCCGAGACCGACCCCAACGCCGAAACACTAGTCCCGGCCCGGACCAAAGGGCGAGGCGCTCCGGGACTACTTCGGCATTGAGCGGCACGAGGCGCGGGCAGACGCTGGGCGAGCACTCATCGCTCCCGGAGTCCGATCTCGCGTGTCCCGCACCTTCTCCCGTGCCGCCAGCGCGGCAGCTCTCGTCACGCTGCTCGCCGCGCTGCCCGGAATCACGACCTCCGCGCGGGCCGGGACGATCGCCCCACCAAGTCCGGCGGCCGTCCAGGAGGCCATCGCGGCCAGCCCCAAAGTCGTCATCGTCGTGGGCGCCACCGAGGGCACGACGCCGAGCTATCGCACGGACGCCGACCAGATCTACGCCGAGGCGATCAAGTACACGCCGAACGTCATCAAGGTTTACAGCCCCAATGCGACCTGGGCCGTGGTCAAGGCGGCGGCGCAGGGCGCCTCGGTCTTCGTCTACCTCGGTCACGGCTACGGCTTCCCGAGCCCCTACAAGTCGATCCTCACCCCGAGCGTCCACGACGGGATGGGCCTTAACGAGTTCCTCAACCAGGGCGACTCCGACAAGAAGTACTGGGGCGAGTCGTACGTTGGCAGCGAGATCCGGCTGGCGAAGAACGCCGTCGTGATCCTGAACCACCTCTGCTACTCGGCGGGCAGCTCGGAGAGCGGTGCCCCGGAGCCGACGATCTCCGTCGCCAAGCAGCGAGTCGACAACTTCGCGTCGGGCTTCCTGCGGGCGGGGGCCCGCGCCGTCCTGGCCGACAGCTGGAACGCCGCCGCGACCGGCATGATCCGGGCGCTGTTCACGACGCATCAATCGATCGGCGCGGCCTGGCACGGCCTCGCGAGCGCGAAGGGCCACGACATCTCGTGGACACCGCTCCGGAACCCGGCCTACACGGCGATCATGGATCCAGATACCGCGACGACGGGCTTCCACCGATCGATCGTCGGCAATCTTGCCGTGCAGACCGACGAGGTTCTCGCCGGTGCCGCGGTCCCGCCGACAAACCTCGACCCCGCTGTGCTCCAGGCCCCCGGCGCGGCCATCACCACGGCCGGCCTGCCGCTCTACACGGATGCCACCCTCGCGACGCCGAGCGGAACCCAGCTCGCGACCGGCGCCCGCCTCCGCGTCGCCCAGGTCGCCGCGCCCGCGACGCCCCCCGGCGGAGCCGCCCCGGTGCCGGCCGTCCAGGTCAGCACGCTCGGTGGCACGGCGAGCGGTTGGGTCGCCGGGGACGGCCTCCTGCCGCGCGACAGCGTCGGCCCGCAGCTGTGGGCGATGGATGGCGACACGACAGTCTCGCCGAACTTCGATGGCTCGGATGACACGCTCAACCTCCTGGCTCGGTTCTCGGAACCGGTCACATGGACGGCCCACGTCCTGGATGCGAGCTCCGCGGTCGTGGCCACGCTTGGCGGGAGCGGCGACTCCGCCATCCTCGGCTGGAACCCGATCGTGGGCGGCGTCGTCCCGCCGGACGGCGCCTACACGTGGACGATCCACGCCATCGACGGTTGGGGCAATGCGGCGCTCGACGTCAGCGGCGCGATCCATCTCGTCAATGCGCCCATGGCGCCCTCTGCCGTCGTGGGCTTCGGGCCGATCACGGCCGCGACCACGAACGGGCTCTCCACGACCTTCGGGCTGACCTTCGCCGGCCCCGTCACGGGCCTCTCCGCAGCGGACTTCACGGTCACCGGGTCTTCGTCCGGGTGCGTCGTCGGCGCTCCGGCGGGGTCGGGCGCCAGCTATACGGTCGGCGTCAGCGGCTGCAGCGCCGGAAGGATCGTCCTCACCCTGGAGCCCGGATCCGTCGTCGACACCCTGGGCGGCAGCGGACCCGCCGGATCGATGAGCGCTCACTGGGTCCTGTATGACCGAACGGCGCCCGTGGCCACAGCGCCGAAGACAGCGCTCCAGTCGGGCGCACCGCTCGCCGGCGGGCTCATTCCGGTGCTCCTCACCTGGACCGCGACCGACGCCGGCGCCTCCGGCATCCGCGGCTATGACGTTG
>DAINSJ010000221.1:0-3194 GCA_036741375.1 Candidatus Limnocylindrales bacterium | reverse complement strand
CCTCGAGCAGGCGGTCGTTCGGGATCACGATCGTCGTGTCGCAGGCCTCGCGCAGCGCCGCGACCCCGTCGGTCGCCTGTGCGCGCCGGCGAGTGCCCTCGAACCGGAACGGCGTGGTCACGATTCCGACCGTCAGCGCTCCGATCTCCCGCGCGATCCGCGCGACGACCGGCGCGGCGCCCGAGCCGGTCCCGCCGCCCTCGCCTGCGGTGACGAAGACCATGTCGGAGCCGCGGAGGGCGTGCTTGATCGGGTCGTAGCTCTCCTCGGCGGACTGGCGGCCGATCTCCGGGTCGGCCCCGGAGCCGAGACCCTGCGTCAGGTCGCGCCCGATGTGGATCTTCGCCGGCGCGTCGCTCATCTGCAGCTGCTGCATGTCGGTGTTGACGGCGACGAACTCGACCTGGCTGAGGCCCGCGTCGATCATCCGGTTGATCGCGTTCAGCCCGGCTCCGCCGACGCCGACGACGCGGATGACCGCGAGGTACGACGCCGAATCGGCGCGCGGGACGCGATGGAGCCGGGGCGGCGGCTCGGGGAGGGCCTCGAGGTAGCGCGCGGCCGGGATCGGGTCCGGCTGCGGCTGCGGCGGCTCGGGGAATGGCGTGGGGATCGGCTCGGGCACCGGCGGCCCAGGGTCGGGCGGGCCCGGAACCGGAGGCTCGGGCGTGGGCGGCGGATCGAGGTGCGGCACGGCCTCCTGGACCGGCGCGCGCTCTTCCTCCCAGCTCTGGACGTGCTCGACGGTGGACTCGGCGGGCTCTTCGCCCGCGGGCACGGCTTCGAGCGCCTTGCCCTCTGCCTGGCGCTGTGCCGCCTCGGTCGCCTTGAAGAGCTCCGCGAGGGGGCCCTCACGCATGCTCGCGCGTTTTCGCGCCACGGAGCACCTCCTTCGCCAGGTCGCGGTAGGCCTCGGCGGCCTCGCCGGTGGGATCGTACTTGAGCACCGAAAGCCCCTTCACAGGCGCCTCGGCGTAGCGGATCGTCTTCCGGATGCGCGTCTTGAAGACGAGATCGCCGAAGTTCTCCCGCAGGATGTCGACGGCCTCGCGCGAGTGCAGGATCCGCTTGTCGAACATGGTCGGAAGGATGCCGACGATGTCGACGTTCGGGTTCAGGTTCTCGCGGATCATCGTGAGCGTGTTCTGCAGCTGGACGAGCCCGCGCAGGGAGAGGTACTCGCACTGGACGGGGACGATCACCCCGTCGGCGGCGACGAACGCGTTGATGGTCAGGAGCCCGAGGGACGGCGGCGTGTCGATCAGGATGTAGTCGTAGGACTCGCGGATGGGCGCCAGCGCCTTCTCGAGCGCGCGCTCGCGGCCGATCATGCTGGAGAGCGCGAGCTCCGCGCCGGCGAGGTCGATCGACGCGACGGCTACGGCGACCTCGGCCTGCTCGATGATCTCCGTGATCGGGAGCTTGTGGACGAGGACGTCGAACATCGAGCGCTCGATCGCGTCGGGGTTGAAGCCCTGGCTCATCGTCAGGTTGCCCTGCGGATCGAGGTCGACGAGGAGCACGTTGTGGCCCTTCTCCGCGAGCGCCACGCCGAGGTTGAGCGTCGTGGTCGTCTTCGCGACGCCTCCCTTCTGGTTGGCGAACGCGATGACCCTTTTCAACGACGCTCCTTTAGTCGATTTGGTCCGCGGATTGGGACGTGGAAGTAGGCGTGACAGCCCCATCAGGGCTCCCACTTCGGCTCACGCTACCAGAGTCCTTTTCACGCCAGAAAACACGCTTTCGGCACGGTTTCGTCGCTGACACGTGCGCCCGTTCCGATTAGGGTCCTGGCCGGAGGGAGGCTCGCGGCCGGCCCCTGACGTGTTGGCCCCGCGAGGCGTGTCCCGGCCGGCCGGTCAGTCGTCGGGCTCGCCGTCCGAATACTCGAGGCGATCCAGACGGGCAATCAGCTTGATGCCGCGGAAGTAGACCTTGTTCGACCGCGGGAAGTAGGCGATGTCGTTCGACTCGCGAGTTCCGTAGACGAGCAGGGTCATCCCTCCCGGGCCGCCCTTGAAGCCGTGGGCGACACCCGTCCCCGGGGGGCGGGCGACGATGTGTCCGGCTTCGAGGTCGTGGGTTCCCACCTCCGGTGGCGAGCCGGGGGCGCCGGACGGCCACAGCTCCAGCGTCCCCTGGCCGTCGAGGACGATGAAGACCTCCTCCTCGGCGGAGTGACAGTGCGGAGGCGCGCCCCGCTTGCCGTCGTCGAGGCGGAGCAGGTTCAGTCCTGTGCGCTCGGCCCCGGCCGCTGCGCCGAGGTACTTGGCCGTGCCGCCGTGCCGTTCTTCGACCTCGTCGGCCGCAACGATGTTCGCCGGCCGAGCACCCGGCTCGGGGAACTCGAGCTCGCCGACCTGCTCCTCGACGTCCCACGGGTTGTCGACGCGCCCTTCGACCCACGGATAGCCGATCCGGATCGCCTTCGACCGCGGCAGCCAGCCGATCTCTGTGGGATGCCTGGTGCCGAAGACCAGCACGTCCAGCCCGTCGGGGCCGCCCCGGAGCGTGTGCTCGAAGTTGTTCGCGAGCTGGACGATGCAGTCGCCGGGGCCGACCTTGTAGACCTCCTCGTCCTGCCACGCGAGGCCCGAGCCGCCGAGGACGTAGTAGATCTCCTCGGAGGCGCCGTGGGAGTGCGGCGGCGTGGCGAGCTTGCCCGGCGCGATCTCGATCCTGTTGACGCCGACGCCCTTGGCTCCCGCCGCGTCGCCCAGGCGCGACCAGGTCGCGTCCATCGGGCCCTTCGCGCGGTGGTGCTTCTCCACCTCGTCCCAGTGAGCGATGCTCACGCGGCGACTCTAGAAGGAGCGGGCTAGAGCTGCTAGGGCAGCGGCGACCACGACGACGAGGAGGAGCGGCGCGCGGAGCCGCAACGCGATCGCGGCGGCGCCGAGTCCGAGCAGCCGCGCGTCGAAGACGAGCTCCCGGTTGCCGCCGACCGCCTGGGTGACGACGAGGGCCGAGAGGAGCGCGGCCGCGAGCAGCTCGACGACGCCCGCGATTCGCGGCGGCAGCGGTCGCCCGCCGAGGAGTACGGGCCCGACCGCCTTGAGCGCCATCGTCCCGACGCCGACGGCGGCCACCGTCACCCAGACGCTCACCCGCGCCTCCACCCGAGCAGGCACGCGACGCCCGCAGCCACGATCGGGATCCCCGGGGCGGCGAAGGGGATCAGCGCGAGCGCGATG
>DAINSJ010000220.1:0-3211 GCA_036741375.1 Candidatus Limnocylindrales bacterium | reverse complement strand
TGGCGGATCTATAGCGCCATCGCGGGCTATTCCGAGGCCGGCCGCATCCTCGCGTCCGGCGGCACCCGACTCCAGGGGGTCGGCGTCGACCTCGGCGGCGCGCTCGTCGGCGTGCCGTTCATCGGTGAATCGATCCAGAAGCTCTCGACCGACAGCTTTCGAACCGCCGGCGACCCCCTGATCTTCGTGGGAACGGAGCTCGAGGGGCTCATCCTCCTCATCGCGACGCTCCTCGGGATCCTCGTGGTCGCCGTGATGCTGATCCCATGGCTCAGCCGGTACGTGCCATGGCGCGCCCGCCGCCTCACGGACCTGCGAGCGGGCCATCGGGCGATCCGGCGGGCACCGCCTCACGGATCCGACCGGGCGGTCGAGCGACTCCTCGCATCCCGGGCTCTCCATCGATTGAGCTACACGGAGCTCCTCGAGGAGACGCCCGACCCGTTCGGCGACTTCATCTCGGGCCGCTACGAACGCCTGGCCCGGGCCGAGCTCGCGAGCGTCGGCCTGCGACCCTGACGCCGTCGGCTAGGATCGGCGACATGCCCCGCGTGACCCGGATCTCGATCGCGCCTGTCCGCGGCCTCGGGCTCGAGCATCCCGACGCGGTCGACCTGATGGACGTCGGCGTCGTCGAGGATCGCCGGTTCTACCTGATCGACGACGAGGGACGCCACATCGACCAGCTCGTGTCGGGAGCGCTCGTCCAGGTGGGGGCACACACGGATCCCGACGCGACTCGGCTCCGACTGGCGTTCCCCGACGGAACCGTGATCGACGAGGCGGTCGAGCTGGGCGAGGCGATCGAGACGACGATCGTCAACCGCATTGCGGTCGGGCACGTGGTGCTCGGCCCCTGGGGCGATGCGCTCGAGCCCTTCGCGGGCAAGAGAATTCGCATCGTCCGCTGCGACCGAGCCGGCGGTACGCGGGTCGAAAACGCCGTCAGCCTGATCGGCGATGGCTCGCTGCGGGAGCTGGCGAGCCGGGTCGGCCGGCCATCCATCGATGCCCGGCGCTTCCGGATGCTGTTCGAGCTCGAGGGCGCCGATGCGCACGAGGAGGACAGCTGGCTCGGCGGCCAGATCGCCGTCGGCGAGTCGGTGCTGTCGATCACCAAGCCCGATGCGAGATGCGCCATCACGACCCAGGATCCCGACACCGGAGCCCGCGACATCGACACGCTCCGGACGATCATCGGCTACCGCGGCCTGCGGGACGGCCGCAAGGTCGACTTCGGGGTCCTCGGCGAGGTCGCGACCCCGGGTCGGGTCCGCGTGGGCGACGAGGTCAGGGTGGTCGTCGCGGGCGATGACACGTTCAAGGCAAAGCGGATGCGGCTTCGCGCTGAGGCCGAAGTCGACGAGCTCGAGGCTAGCGCGAAGGCCTGAGCACCCAGCGGCAACCGAACGCCTCTACGGATCGATCGATCGCCGCCGGCGAGGCGAGATGGATCCCTGGCCCGGTCGACGCTCCGCGCGACGGCCGGAGCCGCAGCGTCTGCGAGCCAATGTTTGCGTCCCGCGCGCCGCCACCCGAGAGGGACGGCCGAAATTGCAGCCCGAGTGCGCGTGTCAGACGCTGGATCGTCGCCGGCACGCTTCCGGTTGGGAGCTCGAGGACATCGAGTCGGACGGGGCCCATCGCCCCGTCCTGGCCGCCGATTGGGTGAATCTGCGCGGTCCGCGCCGCTCGATCGGCCGGCTGCCACTCGGCCGAGGTCGGATCGTGCTCGATGAGGAACGGCGGCTCGGCGGGCCCGAGCCGGCTCGGAATTGCCAGTCGCCAGCGCACGATCTCTCCATCGAGGCGCCGCCGTTCGCCATCAAACGGATCGCCATAGTCCGCGCCCAGCGTCCGGAACGAGGCAACATCGCGGTCAAGATCGTCGCTCGCGACGGCCCAGGTGACGAAGCCGCCGCCATCGGCGAGGGCGTCCATGACCGGGCCGCCGAGCCAGGAACGCGCCGCGATCGCTTCGTCGTCGACCGTGACGAGCTCGACATACGTGTCGCCCAGCCAGGCCAGCCGATTCGCCGTCCCCAGGGCTGGGTGTCGGCCGCCACCGGTGGCCGCCATGCCCACCGATTCCTCGAGCTCCCGCGCAGCCATCGCCAGGTCGGATACTGCGACGACCACGTGGTCGATGCCGAGGAGCATTCCGTGAGCCTAGCGCCGGTTCCGCTCGCTACGATGCTGCGGTGACCGATCGCCTCCGCATCAAGCGCACGGGACCGGAGGGCGCAATCGCTCGCGTGACCCTCGCGCGGCCGCAGGTTCGCAACGCCTTCGACGCGACGCTGATCGCGGAGCTGCGCGCCGCGTTCGCAGCCTTGGCGCGCGAGGCACCGGCGGAGCTCCGTGCGGTCGTCATTGCGGGCGACGGCGAGACCTTCTGTGCCGGCGCGGACATCGGTTGGATGCGCGCCGCGATGGCCCTCGACGTCGAGGGCAACGAGCAGGACGCGATGGCGATGGCGGAGATGTTCGAGGCGATCGACACGTGCCCCGTGCCGGTCATCACCCGCGTCCAGGGCGCCGCGCTGGGCGGCGGGATGGGCCTGTGTGCGGTATCTGACCTCGTGGTGGCCGAGTCGGGTGCCAGGTTCGGGTTCACCGAGACGCGTCTCGGCATCCTCCCGGCGGTCATCGCGCCGTTCGTCATCGCCAAGATCGGCGAGACGCATGCCCGGGCGCTGTTCCCGGGCGGTCGCCGCTTCGACGCGCTCCGGGCCCAGAGGATCGGCCTCGTCCATGAGGTTGTGGAGGGCGACGTGGCCCTGGATCTCGCCGTCGATGCGGCGATCGCCGACATCCTCGCCTCCGGGCCCAACGCCGTTCGCGCGGCGAAGGCCATCGTTCGGGAGGTTCGAGGCCTGGGCCACGGGTCCTCGAAATGGCATACGGCCCGGGTCATCGCCCGGCATCGCACGAGCCCGGAAGCCCAGGAGGGGTTCGCGGCGTTCACGGAGAAACGTCGCGCCGCCTGGTCGCCCGACGACCCTCAGGCTGGCGGCTGACCCACCGGGTTGCGCGGCATCTCCCGGAGCTTCCGGATGGGCGTGAAGATCAGCCACGGCAGCGAGAGCAGTCCGATCACGGCGCCGACGAGGATGGTCCCCCGCAGCCCGATCGCGGTCGCGATGAGCCCGCCGAGGATCGCTGCGAGCGGCAGGATGCTCCAGTTGATCCAGCGACCGGTGGCGTTGAC
>DAINSJ010000219.1:0-3215 GCA_036741375.1 Candidatus Limnocylindrales bacterium | reverse complement strand
CCCGCCGAGTCGTCGCGTCAGTCGCCGAGCGCGGCGAAGGCGTCGAAGAATCGGCCGGTGATCCGGACGGCCGCGGCGGCGTAGTCGAGCCGGAAGCTCTCGTCGGGGGCGTGGGCCCGACACTCGTCGTCGGATCCGCCAAGCGTCGTGACGGGCACGTTGCCGGCGGCACAGACCACGTGCATGGGGGCCGTCCCAGCCGTGGACAGGTCATGGATCGCCGGCTTGCCGAGAACCTCCTCGGAGACGCGAATCGCGAGGGCGAGAATCGGGTGGTCCGGCGGCGTCCAATAGGCGCGGTACTGGAACGAGAACGGCCTCACCTCGATGTCGCCGAAACCCTGGTCGGCGAGATGCCCGCGCACGGCCGCGATGATCTCGTCGGGGTCCTGATCGGGCACGAGCCGCAGGTCCAGACGCGCGTGGGCCTCGGCCGGCGTGATCGTCTTCCCGCCCGGCCCCGTGTAGCCCGACCAGATGCTCTGCAGGTTGCATGTCGGGTCCAGCGTCAGGGCGCGGATGGCCTCCTGGCCTGACCGTCCGCCCAGGAAGCTCTTGATCCCGAACACGCCGCGCAGCTCGTCGATGGCGTCGTCGGGGATCGCCGTGAGCACGTCGAGCTGGGCCTTCGTCGGCGGGAGGACGCCCGCCTGGAGCCGGGGCATGATCGCGTTGCCGTCCGAATCCCAGAACGTGGCCAGCGCCTTGACCATCCGGATCGCCGCGCTCGGCAGGAGGTTGGAGAGGCTGGAGTGGGCGTCGTACCGGATCGTGCGACAGACGAGCTCGGCGCCGACCATTCCGCGCGTCCCGCCGACGACCTGGGGCCTCCCCTGGAGATCGATCCCGCCGCCCTCGATCAGGGCGCCGGCGGCCTCCCGAAGCCCCGTCCGCTGATCGAGGAGCTGGGCGAAGTGCTCGCTCCCGGACTCCTCCTCGCCCTCGACGAGGAACCGGATCCGGCAAGGCAGCTCGCCGATCGCCGACTGATACGCCTCGACCGCCCAGATCCGCGCCATCAGCTCACCCTTGTTGTCGGCGGCGCCGCGGGCGTAGAGCCGACCGTCGCGGACCTGCGGGTCGTAGGGGCCGCTCGTCCACAGCTCGAGCGGGACCGCGGGCTGGACGTCGTAATGCTGGACCGCATTGAGGATCGGACCGGCGCCCACGTCGCCGACGACGAGCGGCGGGACGTCGCCGAGCTCCACGACATCGACGGCCGCGCCGACCCGCCGCAGACGAGCGGCCGTCCACTCGGCGGCCTTGCGCAGTGCAACCGGATCCGACCCCTCCGAGCCGATCGAGCAGTACTCGAGGAGCTCTTCGGTCCACGCCGTCATGTGCTCCTCGACATAGCCGTCGAGCGCGTCGTAGGCCGTCATGGCATCTCCTCAATCGCGGCGAACTCATCGAAGAACCGCCCGGTCATCCGCGCCGCGAGGGCTGCGCCGGCAAGGCTCCAGCTCTCGTCGGGGGCGTGCATGCGGGCCTCTTCGTCGCTTGAGCCGAGACTCGTCGCGGGCAGGTTTCCGGGGGCGCAGACGTCGTAGAGCGGTTCCGTTCCCGGGGCCGACAGGCGCTGGACCGCGGTCGTGCCGAGAACGGCCTCGGACGCCCGGATCGCGGCCGCGATGATCGGGTCGTCGGCCTGCGTCCACCACGCCGGGTAGCTCTCGTCCGAGACGATGATCTCGATGTCGCCGAAACCGCGGCCCGCCAGGTGCCGCCGGACGGCCGCCACGACCGCGTCGGGCTGCTGGCTCGGGATCAGCCGGATGTCGATCCGGGCGTGGGCCTCGGCCGGCGTGATGGTCTTGTCCCCGGGGCCCGAATAGCCCGACCACAGGCCCTGGACGTTGCAGGTCGTGCCGAAGGTCAGGACCTCGAGCGCCTCGACGCCGCGACGACCGGCGACCAGCCGATCCGTCCCGTACTCACCGAACAGGTCATCGATCTCGTCGAGCGGCGATCCCTCGATCAAGGCACGGTCGGTCGCCGTCGGCGGGCGGACGCCTTCCTCGAGGCCGGTGATCTGCGGCACGCCCTCGGCGTCCCAGAACGTCGAGAGCGCCATGACGAGGCGGCTCGCCGCGTTCGGCAGCAGGTTCGCGAGGCTCGAGTGGGCGTCGTAGGCGATCGTCCGGCAGACCAGCTCGAAGCTCACCATCCCCCGGACGCCGCCGTACACGACCGGCCGGCCATGGCCGTCGATCTCGCCGCCCTCGGAGAGGACCCCGTCGGCCTCCCGGAGCCCCGGGCGCAGGTCCAGCAGCGGCCCGAAGTTCGCGCCGCCGCCCTCCTCTTCGCCCTGGACGAGGAATCGCAGCCGGCACGGCAGGTCGCCGATCGTGGCGAGGTACGCCTCGACCGCCCAGATTCGCGCCAGCAGCTCGCCCTTGTTGTCGCTCGCACCGCGGGCATAGAGGCGTCCGTCGCGAACCTCCGGCTGATATGGCGGGCTCGTCCACAGCTCGAGCGGGACCGCGGGCTGGACGTCGTAATGCTGGACGGCGAGCAGGGTCCGACCCGCACCAAGCTCACCGACGACCAGTGGCGGCGCCCCATCCCTCTCCACGACGTCCACCGTGGCACCCAGGCGCCGCAATCGCGCGGCGACCCAGTCCGCCGCGGCCCGGAGCGCCTCCGTGTCGCCGGCCTCCGAGGGGATCGCGCAGAACGCCAGGAGCTCCTCGGTCCACGCCGGCATGGCATCGGCGATGTAGCCGTCGAAGGCGGCGTAGTCGAGCGAGGTCGCCCGGGACTGGACCGTGGTCACGGCCGGCCTCCAGGCTCATTCGCGCGCCGCAGGGCAAGAGCGAACCAGGCTTCGAGCCGGTCGATCGCATGGTCGTCGAGGGTCCGGGGGTGGAAGCGGATCCACTCGGGTCCCCGTGGCGAGAGGTCCGTGTCGGGGGTGTGGCTCGCCGCGGCGGCGATGGAGGGATCGAGACGGAGCTCCATGCCACCGTCCGTCAGCTCGGCGAAGGTCACGCCGGAGGCGCTCCAGGCGACCGCGTCGCCGTGGTGGGCGCTCTCGACCTGGCCAAGCTCCGGGGCGAGATCATCGAGGAAAGCGGCCATCCCCGCGCGGTCGGTCACCGCGCCGCGTCGAGGATCGCGTCGAGATCGGGCCCGTGGTCGGCGTAGTGGTCGATCGTCTCGTCGATGAAGTAGCGGAGGTTGTCGGAGTGCTTGATCCAGCGCGACTCCGGCAC
>DAINSJ010000218.1:0-3228 GCA_036741375.1 Candidatus Limnocylindrales bacterium | reverse complement strand
CCGACTCCGGCCTGGCGCCGGCTGTCAGGAACGTGCCCCGGAATCACACCTAGCCGCTACGGCAGGCGCCGAACCGCGACGAGCGTGAGATCGTCGGCCGGTTCGGCGCTTCCCACGAACTGGTCGACGGCGCCGAGCACCTCGGCGACCGCCTCGGCGGCGGCGAGTCCTCGAGTCCGCTCGACGGCATCTGCCAGGCGGTCGGCTCCGAAGTGGGCCCCGCCCGCGTCGACCGCGTCGGTGACGCCGTCCGTGTAGAGGATCGCGAGGTCCCCGGCCTCGAACGGGACTTCCTGATCGGCGGTCGGCGCCAGCTCGGCGAGGCCCAGCAGCATCCCGCCGGCCGGGAGCTCATCGACCGAGTGCGCACCCCATCGCGCCAGGAGCGCTGGCTCGTGCCCGGCGCTCGCGTATGTCAGGATCCCGCGCGACGAATCCACCTCGGCTGCGATTGCGGTGACGAAGAGTCCGGTTCGCGCGTCGCGAACGAGCACCCGGTTCGTTCGCTCGAGCCAGTCGGCCGGACCGCTGCCGTTGTAGGCGGCCGCCCGGTGAACCGCGCGAGTGAAGGCCATCATCAGCGCCGCGGTGAGCCCCTTGCCGGTGACGTCGGCGATGATCAGGCCGATCCGGCCGCCCGGGCCGGGGAGCTCGAACACGTCATAGAAATCGCCGCCGACGACCCGCGCCGCGCGATAGGCCGTGGCGATCTCCCAGCCCGCCGGCTGCGGCGGCGCCGCCGGCATCAGGTTGAGCTGGATCCGTCGGGCGAAGTCGAGCTCTCGCTCGAGGCGTCGGCGCTCGAAGGCCAGGGTGGCCTGGAGCTCGGCGATCTCGCGATCCCGGGGATCGCTCACGAGTCGCCGCCCATCACCGCTCAGAACGCCGCGATCGCGGTGGCCTCGTCGGTGCAGACCTCGATGAAGCGGTTCATCCCGGTGCGATCCATCACCCTGGCCAGCGACGATTCGGGATCCGCCGAGATGAGCACCTTCAGGTGGTTCTGCATCCCGCTCTCGACCGCGCGGGCGATCGCGTGCTGGGCCTCCCAGCCAGCGGACAGGTCATCGCCCGCGCCACCCGCGAGCAGCAACGCGAGCGAGTGCAGGGCGACGAGGCCGGAGCTGCCCATGAACGGCACCGCGCGCAGGTCGATCAGGAGATTCGACGTGCCTGCCGCGTGGAGCCTGGTGCCCTCCTCGATGACCGTTTCGAAGTTCGAGGCATCGAGGTCGCCCTCGAGACGCAGGATCGTGACCGGCTGCCCGCCCTCCGCTTGATCGACGCTGAAGTTCATCCGGCCGCGCCCCTTTCGCCTGCTCCCAGCTTCTTGACAAGGGTCAGCTCGTTGCCGCTCCGACGCAGCGGCAGGTGGCTGACCTCGTCGACTCCGGTCCGAGTGAGATGGATCCCGAGCCCGCCGGCGCGACGCGCCTCGAGCGGGACGGTCAGGTCCGGCGCGGGATACGTCGTCGGATCGAAGGCTGGCGCCTCGTCCCGGAGGTGCACCACGATCGAGTCCCGCTCGCGCTCGACGATGACCTCGATCGGGCCGGGCTTGCCGCGGTAACCGTGACGGATGATGTTGGCGACGGCCTCGTTGGCCGCGATCACGAGGTCGCGAATGGTGGGGCCGTCGCCACCGAGGTCGGATGCTGCCGCCTCCAGGAAGCCCCGAATGCCGGCGAGGTCCGTGAGCTCCGCGGCCGCAACGCGCAGTGATCGCCGCGTCGTCGTCGAGGTGTCGGGCAGCACGCCGCCTCCTAGGCCAGCCGGGCGAAGCCGGCGGTCCCGCGCTTGATGAACCGGCCGGCGCCCTTCCGGCCGGTGAACTCGCCATCCCGGACGATCACCGCTCCGCGGCTCATGACGACGTCGGCGGCGCCCTGCACGGTCCGGCCCTCGTAGCACGAGTAGTCAACGGCCATGTGATGGGTCTTCGCCGAGATCGTCCGCTTCCGGTTCGGGTCGTAGATCACGAGGTCGGCATCGGAGCCGACGGCGACGGCGCCCTTCTGGGGGTACATCCCGAAGAGCTTCGCGGGCGCCGTCGAGATGACCTCGACCCAGCGCTCCTTGGTGATCCGGCCGCCGACGACCCCACCATCGTGGAGCAGGTCGACCCGGTCCTCGACGCCGGGCAGGCCGTTCGGGATCTTCCGGAAGTCACCTTTGCCGAGGTCCTTCTGGCCGTGGAAGTCGAACGGGCAGTGGTCGGTCGAAACGACCTGCAGGTCGTCCTTCACGAGCCCCGTCCAGAGCTCGGCCTGGTGATCCGAGGGTCGGAGCGGGGGAGAGCAGACGAACTTCGCGCCTTCGAAGCCGTTGCCCATGTCCTCGAGCGACAGGAACAGGTACTGCGGGCAGGTCTCGGCAAAGGCCATCGCACCGCGATCGCGGGCGGATCGAACCTCGTTCAAAGCGTCGCGGGCCGAGAGATGGACGATGTAGATCGGCACGCCGGCGGCCTCGGCGAGGCGGATCACCCGGTTCGTCGCCTCGCCTTCGAAGATCGGGTAACGCGCGACCCCGTGGTAGTAGGGGTCCGTGTGGCCGGCGGCGATCTCGTCGGCCGCGACGACGTCGATCGCCATCCCGTTCTCGGCGTGCATCATGATCAGCCCGCCGTTCTTCGCGGTCTGCTGAAGCGCCCGGAAGATCGCCCCGTCGTCGCTGTAGAACACGCCGGGATACGCCGTGAAGAGCTTGAAATCCGGCACGCCCTCCGCGACGAGCTGGTCCATCTCCGCCAGGGTGGCGTCGTTGACGTCGCTCATGATCATGTGGAAACCGTAGTCGGCGACAGCGTTGCCCTCGGCCTTCGCGTGCCAGGCGTCGAGGCCGTCCCGCAGCGACTTGCCGCGCGACTGGACGGCGAAATCGACGACGGTCGTCGTGCCGCCGAACGCGGCCGCCCGGGTTCCCGTCTCGAAGGTGTCCTTCGCGAACGTGCCGCCGAATGGCAGCTCCATGTGGGTGTGGACGTCGATGCCGCCGGGGATCACGTACCGGCCGGCCGCGTCGATGGTCTCATCGGCCCCGATGGAATCAGCCAGGGATGCCCCGATCTGGACGATTCGCTCTCCGTCGATCAGGACGTCGGCGGCGTAGGAGCCGTCGGCGGTGACGATCGTGCCGTTCGCGATCAGGGTGCGCATCGATCCTCCTTCGATCAGGAGGACATCCTACCGATGCGCGGGACTCGCAGCGTGATTGGCTGGGGCCGGC
>DAINSJ010000217.1:0-3228 GCA_036741375.1 Candidatus Limnocylindrales bacterium | reverse complement strand
CCCTCGCCTACGGCCTCGACAAGAAGACCGACGAGAAGGTCGCAGTCTACGACCTCGGCGGCGGAACATTCGACATCTCGATCCTCGAGCTCGGCGATGGCGTCTTCGAGGTCAAGGCCACGAACGGCGACACGCACCTCGGCGGCGACGACTTCGACCAGCGCGTCATCGACTGGCTCCTGGCCGAGTTCAAGAAGGACCAGGGCATCGACCTCTCGAAGGATGCTCAGGCCCTCCAGCGCCTCAAGGAGGCCGCGGAGAAGGCCAAGATCGAGCTGTCGTCGACGATGTCGACGGAGATCAACCTGCCCTACATCACGGCCGATGCCAGCGGCCCGAAGCACCTCGTCGTGCCCATCACCCGGGCCAAGCTCGAGGACCTCGTGGGCGACCTCGTCCAGAAGACGAAGGGGCCCGTCCAGGCCGCGCTCAAGGACGCCGGGCTGAAGCCGGGCGAGATCGACGAGGTCATCCTCGTCGGTGGCATGACCCGCATGCCGGCCGTCCAGGAGATGGTCAAGGGCCTCTTCGGCAAGGAGCCCCACAAGGGCGTCAATCCGGACGAGGTCGTGGCGATCGGCGCGGCCATCCAGGCGGGTGTGCTCGGCGGCGAGGTCAAGGACGTCCTCCTGCTCGACGTGACGCCCCTGTCGCTCGGCATCGAGACCCTCGGTGGCGTGATGACGAAGCTCATCGAGCGGAACACGACCATCCCGACGAGCAAGTCGCAGACGTTCTCGACGGCCTCGGACAACCAGAGCCAGGTCGAGATCCACGTCCTCCAGGGCGAGCGTGACTTCGCGGCCGATAACAAGACGCTCGGCCGCTTCATCCTCGACGGTATCCCGCCCGCGCCACGAGGAATCCCCCAGGTCGAGGTCACATTCGACATCGACGCGAACGGGATCCTCGACGTCCGGGCCAAGGATCGGGCGACAGGCAAGGAGCAGCAGGTCCGGATCACCGCGTCCTCGATGCTCTCGAAGAACGACGTCGACAAGATGGTCCGCGAAGCCCAGGAGCACGCCGAGGAGGATCGCCAGCGGCGCGAAGAGGTCGAGACCCGCAACCAGGCCGAGCAGCTGACCTACCAGGCCGAGCGAACGCTCGCCGACCTCGGTGACAAGGTCTCAGCCGAGGATCGAGCCGAGGTCGAGACGAAGGTCGCCGGCCTCCGCGAGGCGCTGAAGGGGTCGAGCATCGAGCTGATCAAGTCCGGCGCCGACTCGCTCCAGCAGACGCTCAGCCGCGTCGGCGCGGCGGCGTACCAGGCCTCCGCCGCGTCGTCCGGGTCCGGACCTGATTCAGGTGATGGGACCGACGGGACCGGCGGAGCCGAGGGCGCCGATGAGGGCGGCGCCGGGGCTGGAGTCGGCGGCCAGGGCTCCGACGGCGGAGCCGGCGAGGAGACGGTCGAAGGCGAGTTCAAGGAGGTCTGATCGCGGCGCTGGCGGGTGTCGCGATTCGTCGCGGCGCGCGATCCGCCCCTTGCCACCCCGCGTCTTTGCGGCCACGCGCCGCGCCGTGCGGCCAGGAGGTGCCCGATGCTCCACGACAGCCACGCGTTCTCGGGGTTCTCGACGGACGATCTTGAGAAGGCTCGGACCTTCTACGGCGAGACGCTCGGGCTCGACGTGACCGAGCAGATGGGCGTCCTGAACGTGTCCTTTGCCGGTGGCGGCGTGGCCGTGATCTACCCGAAGGACAACCACGAGCCCGCCACCTTCACGGTCCTGAACTTCCCGGTCGCCGACATCGACGCCGCGGTCGATCGGCTCGTCGCTGCAGGGATCACGTTCGAGCGCTATGAGGGGCTTGGCCAGGACGAGCGCGGCATTGCCCGCGAGTACCCGCCGCCGATCGCCTGGTTCAAGGACCCCGCCGCCAACATCCTCTCGGTGATCCAGACCGACCGTTCGTCGTCCAGCGGCGCGCCCTAAGCGGCTCGAAGCGGCCCGCGGTCGACTCGCCATGGCCGCGGGCGGTCGAGTCGCCATGGCCGCGGCCGGTCGAGTCGCCACGATGGCCCCGCGGCCGGTCGACGCGCCACCGCCGCGGCCGATTGACTCGGCCTCGAGCCGGCAATCGCTCGGCTTCAGGCGGAATTTCCGGCGAATTTCACGTACCCGGGAGCAAGTCGGCGGATTTCTGACAGACCCCGCACGCGTTGGGAATCTGTCAGTCGGGAGCCGGATGGTCACGCTCGACGTTGCTCCTGGCTGGCGTGACGCGGTGACGAGCTCCCGTGTGAGTGGGATCTGACACAAATGCGATGCCCGAGATCTGCGCGTTCGGCTTCGGGCGGAATTTCCGGCGAATTTCACGCACGTGGGAGCAAGTCGGCGGATTTCTGACAGACGCGCGGGGGTTGGGAATCTGTCAGCTCGGAGCCGGGCGGCCACGCTCGATGCCGCCTCGCGTTGTCGCGACTCGATGACGAGCTCCCGTGTGAGTGGGATCTGACACAAATGCGATGCCCGAGATCTGTCCGCTGGGTTTGCTCGCCCAGCGACGGATCTCTGCCGTCCGGGCTGGAAACGCCTGATCGAAGGTTGTGCTGAACGCGACGACCCGCCGGCGCGCCGTTCGATCGTCGGGGAGGATCAGGACCCTCGAAACCGCTCGCGCGTTCCAACCTCGATCGAGCGCAATCTGCGGTGCGAGGCGCGCCTTGCGATCGACCCCCGCAAGGGTCGCCTGGACATCCGGGACGACTGACTTGACCTCGATCACGAGCAACAACTGCATCGGCGGATGCCACGCGAGGACGTCGATCGACCCTCGCTCGGAGCCGATCTGGAACGTGACCTCGGGGACCGCCTGCCAGCCGGAGTCGCCGAGCCAACGGAGGGCGCGCTCGACGAGGCGGGCGTGATCGTGATCCAGGAGCCGGTCGAGGTTCTCGCCCTGCCACAGGACGCGCATGTCGATGCGTGCGCCGAGCGCCGTCGCGACCCGCTGCAGGAGACGAACCGACAGTTGCTCCGCCCCACCGCGCTCGATCCGCGAGATGGCAGACGGCGACACGTCCGCTCGCGCGGCAAGCTGCCGCTGGGTCCACCCCCGGCGTCGTCGCAGTGCCCGGAGCGAAAGTCCGAACCGAACCGCGTCCACGCATTGAGGATGAGCAGCACGGCTTCGCCGGCGATCACCGGAGACCTTTCCGCTCCGCTGACAGTCCGTTGTCAGCCGCTCGGCTAGGATTCAGGTGATGCTCGAATCCATTGC
>DAINSJ010000216.1:0-3260 GCA_036741375.1 Candidatus Limnocylindrales bacterium | reverse complement strand
ACCGGGTCCGGGGCAAGCCCTTCAGGATCGCGGAGATCGAGGCGGAAGCCGAGCGGATTCTCGCCGGCATCCCGGAAGGCGCGCGATGACCAACGAGAAGAACGGCGCGGCGAAGGCACCGCACGCGACGAAGGCAGCGGCGAATCCCCCGGACGTGGCAAATCCCGAGGCGGGGCCATTGGTGCCCGGCGAGGGCGCGGCCGAATCCCCGGCCGAGACCGCGGCACCCGGAAATGGCGCGACCGAGGTCGTCGATCCCCGGGAGCTGCCGATCCTGACCCGAAAGGACTTCGTGTCGGACCAGGAGGTCCGCTGGTGCCCTGGCTGCGGTGACTACTCGATCCTCGCCCAGACCCAGAAGGTGATGCCCGACTTCGGCTACCCCAAGGAGAACATCGTCTTCATCTCCGGCATCGGCTGCTCCGGCCGGCTGCCGTACTACATGAGCACCTACGGCTTCCACACGATCCATGGCCGGGCGCCGGCGATCGCGACGGGACTCAAGGCGGCACGGCCCGATCTCATGGTCTGGGTCATCACCGGCGACGGCGACGCGCTTTCGATCGGTGGCAACCATCTGATCCACACGCTCCGTCGGAACGTCGACGTCCGGATCGTGATGTTCAACAACCGGATCTACGGCCTCACGAAGGGCCAGGCGAGCCCCACCTCCGAGCTTGGAAAGGTCACCAAGTCCACGCCGTACGGGACCGTCGACTATCCGATCAGCCCGCTCGCGATCGCGCTCGCGGCCGAATCGAGCTTCATCGCCCGCTCCGTCGACACCTTCACGGACCACATGCAGAAGACGCTCGATCGCGCCGGGCGCCACAAGGGCGCGGCCTTCGTGGAGGTCCTCCAGAACTGCAACATCTTCAACGACGGCGCTCATCGCGAGTTCACGGACCGCGAGGTCCGCGACGACCGAACGCTCGTCCTCGAGCATGGCCAGCCGATGATCTTCGGCAAGGACCGCGACAAGGGCATCCGGCTCAACGGCCATCAGCCCGAGGTCGTCACGATCGGTCAGGACGGGGTCACGGAGTCCGACCTGCTCGTCCACGACCAGACCGACCCGCTGATCGCGTTCATGCTCGCCCACATCTACTGGCCCGAGTTCCCGGTGCCGGTCGGCGTGATCCGGGAGATCGAGAAGCCGACCCACGACCAGATGCTCGTCGAGCAGATCGCCCAGGCGACCGCTGCCCGCGGGGCCGGCGATCTCCGGCGCCTGCTGAACGCGGGCGAGACCTGGACGGTCGAGTAGGGCCGCCATGATCTGCCCCGTCTGCCAGTGGCGGAACTACGTCGGCGAGGACATCTGCGAGAACTGCGGCGCCGATCTCCGGGCAACCGACATTCCCGAGCCGGCCACATCGTTCCAGGGCAAGCTCCTCGGCGCGCATCTCGACGAGCTCGGGGCGCCCGAGCCCGAGACGATCGACGCTGATGCGCCCGTCGGCGACGCGATCGCGCGGATGCGCCGCGAGGGCCTCGATTGCCTGCTCGTCACGCATGACGGCGCTCTCGTCGGGATCTTCACGGATCGCGACGCGGTCCTGAAGGTCGCCGGTCGAGCAACCGATCAGCGCCCCGTACGCGAGCTCATGACCCCGGACCCCGTGGTGCTGCGACGAGACGACCCGATCGCGGTCGCGATCAACAAGATGGCGGTCGGCGGCTTCCGCCACGTTCCGATCGTCGATGCCGGCCGGCCGATCGCGGTCGTCTCGGCGAAGGACGTCTTCCGCCACATCTCCGCCCGGCTCGGCTGACCGTGGAGGAGCCGGAGAGCCAGTGGGCGTGCCCAGTGTGCGGCGCGCACCGCCTCGCGATGGAGGAGCTTCCGCGGGTCGGCGCGATGGGTGCACAGCCGTACGCCGACATCCTCGGCATGGGTGATCCGGCCGATCGGTCGATGCCCGCGATCGTCTGCCTCCAGTGCGCCACGCGTTGGCCGAACGCGGATGCGTTCTGGGCAGCCGCGAATGCTGCGGATGGGGCGAATGGCGCGGATGGCGCGGATTCGCCGGTGGCGTTCGAGGACGAAGCTGGCGAGGCTGCCGGCGACCCGGCCGGCGATCCAGCGAACGGCACCTGGCCCGCGCGATCGTGACGACCGAAGATCCCCTCGTCGTCGCGATCCTCGGCGACGATCTCATCTGGTCGACTCGACTGTCCGACGCCGTCAGCAGCGCCGGGGCGACCCCGAAGCGAGTCCGCCGCCTCGCCGACCTCGAGCTGGCCCTCGATGCCGGGGTCCGGCTCGTCATCATCGACCTCACCGCCATCGCCTACGACGGGGTTGCGGCGATCGAGCGGGCGACCGGCGCAGGCGCGCGGGTCCTGGCCGTCGGCCAGCACCACGATCTCGCGCTCCGGCAACGGGCCCTCGCCGCGGGCGCGGAGCGCGTGTTCGCGTACCGCAAGCTCTTCGAGGACGGCCCGGCGACGATCGCCGGATGGCTCGCGGGAACCCCTCGCAACGAAGGTCGCTTCGTGACCGCCATCGACCACGCCCCGACGATCCCGGCCCATCGCCACGCGGAGCGCATCGAGCGGGCGCGAGCCGCACTCTCGAGTCACGCCGCCGCGGCGCTCCTGCTGGGGGTCGGGGCGGACCTGCGGTACCTCACGGGATACCAGGCGATCCTGACCGAGCGGCTCACGATGCTTGTCCTCCCGTCCTCCGGCCCGGCGATCCTCGTCGCGCCGCGGCTCGAGGCGATGGCCGCCGCGACGTGCCCCGCTGCGACCGAAGGCCTCGTCGAGGTCGTGGCGTGGGATGAGACACAGGACGCGCACGGCCTCGTGGCGGATCGGCTCTCGGCTTTCGGTGGGCGGATCCTCATCAGCGCCGACCTCTGGGCGATGCATGTGCTCGCGCTCCAGGGCGCGCTGCCGGGGCGGCCGTTCGGACTCGCGACCGAGGTCCTTCGCGACCTGCGAATGGCCAAGGACCCCGACGAGATCGCGCTGCTGCGGCGCGCCGCGCATGCCGCCGACCGCGTCCTCGAGGCCATTGCCTCGGGTCCCCTCGTCGGGCGGACCGAGCGCGAGGTCAGCCTGGAGATCCTCGATGGCCTCGTCGCCGAGGGGCACGACGCCGCTCAGTTCGCGATCGTGGCTTCCGGCCCCAACTCGGCGTCTCCCCACCACCACCCTGGTGATCGCCGGATCGAACCTGGCGAACCAATCGTCTTCGACCTCGGCGGTCCCTTCGCCGGCTATTGCTCCGACATGACCCGAACCGTCTGGGT
>DAINSJ010000215.1:0-3289 GCA_036741375.1 Candidatus Limnocylindrales bacterium | reverse complement strand
GCCGATCGGATCGCCCGTTGCCCCGCGGGTCGAACGTGATGACACGGTGGCGACGTGCGAAATACGGGATCTGCGGCTTCCAGATCCGCGACGTGACGATGGTCCACGTCGGGACAAGCAGGATCGTCGGCTCGCCCTCGCCGTAGACCTCCCAGTGGAGGCGCAGGCCGTTGCGATGCACGAAGCCCTCGCGATCCGGATAGCGCGCCCGAGACTGGGCCGGGCTCGGGCCGGGCGCGATCGGCGGCGGTGTCATCGAGACGGCTGTCGCCGAGGGCGAGCTCCAGCCACGGGCCGCTGGCGACTCTGCCAGGGTGGACAGCTCAGGCATTCGGGCTACGGCCGTCGGCATATCGCCACAGCGCGTTGACGATCCGCCATCCCTCGCGGGTCGCCGCCAGGTGGAGGTACTCGACGTACATGTACGAATGCACGACGACTGTCGCGATTCCGTCCGACACCTCCACCACCTCGACCGACAGCTCGCGTTCTGCTGGATCGGACGTACGCCCTTGGCCCTGCTGGGTGAACCAGACCATCTGCTCGGCTGTCGTGGTTCGGAGGACCGGCATGGCGCCAGGGTCCTGGGCCCACGAGCGCTTCGCCAACTGCGGATGGAGCGCTCGCGTCATCCGCTCGACGTCGCCGTCGAACCAGCCCTCGAAATAGTCCAGGACCGTTGCCCGGACGTCGGACTCGGCGGCCGCCATCGGGTCGGCTGTGGTCGTCGACATCGTCACGTGTTCGTACCTCCCTTGTCTGTGATCTCGCGGAGGACCAGACCGACCTTATTGAGCGCGGCCCGTGTTGGCACTTCCGATTCAGGGATGCCCAAGAGGATCGCCGCCTCGGCGCCCAGGAATGCCAGACCCATGAGAGCCGCGATTTCGGACGGGGCGAACGGGCCGAGGCGTTGCCGTTCGCGCTCAGCCACGACCGTCAGGAGGGTGAACCAGACGGCGAGCTGCTCGCGAACCGAGGCGGCCAGCACCGGGTCCGACCAGCCCGCGGCGATGAGCTCCTGGAGAACCCGGACGTAGCCCGACTCGAGATCTTCCTCAAGGAACTCGCATGCCCGCTGCCATCGCTGCCAGAGTGGCTCGGCCCCTGCGAACATCGCAGTCTGGCGCTCCAGCAACCGCTCGTTCTGGGACGCGAGCACGGCGAGGATCAATTCCTGCTTCGACTTGAAGTGGTAGTGGATCTGGCTCAGGGGGACGTCCGCGGCCTCGGCGACGCGCCTCGTTGACACGTTGGCGTAGCCCTCAGCAAGGAGCGTGGCCCGAGCAGCGTCGAGGATTCGCGCATGGGTCGCCGTGGCCGAGTGCTCCTTCCGTTCGGCCCGCGTGGGGACTGGCGGGGCAGTCAAGTCTTCTCCTCAGTCGGTCGCTCGACCGATGTCGGTCGTTCGACCGATAACATACCGCGACTGTCAATCCCCAATTCGGCGTTAACAGTCGCCCGTATCCTGAGACGCGATGGCCCGCACGATCCTTGTCGTCGAAGACGAGCCGACACTCCGGGAGACCCTCGCCGAGGCCCTCGGGAGCGAGGGCTTCCGCGTGACGACGGCCGGCGACGGCGCCGCGGCCCTCGCGCTGTTCCGCGCCGAACCACCCGATCTCGTCCTCCTCGACCTCATGCTGCCCGAGCTCTCCGGGATCGAGGTCTGCCGGATCATTCGGACCGAGTCGACCGTGCCGATCGTGATGCTGACGGCGAAGGGGACCGAGGTCGACAAGGTCGTCGGGCTCGAGCTGGGAGCTGACGACTACGTCACGAAGCCGTTCAGCCTCCGCGAGCTGACAGCCCGGATCCGGGCCATCTTCCGGCGCGGCGACTCCCTCGCGTCGGGTCAGCTGCCGCCGACGGTCGAGCTCGGGCCGGTCCGGGTCGACATCGCCGGTCACCGGATCACCCGGGACGGCAGCGAGATCCCGGTTAAGCCGAAGGTCTTCGAGCTGCTCGCGTTCCTGCTCCGTCATCCAGGGCAGGTCGTCAGCCGCGATCAGCTCCTCGAGCAGGTCTGGGGCTACGACTACGCCGGCGAGACCCGGACGGTCGACGTCCACGTCCACTGGCTCCGGTCGGCTATCGAGCCCGAGCCCGGCAATCCGACGATCGTCCAGACGGTCCGGGGCGTCGGCTACGTCCTGCGGCCGCCCGCGGCCTGAGGCCGGCGCGTCACGCTCCCGATCCGAGGACGCGCCTGAGGACCTCCCATGCGATCCAGGCGACCGCGCCCGACGCGGGGAGGGTCAGGATCCAGGCGATGACGATGTCGCCGGCGACGCCCCAGCGAACGGCGGAGAATCGGTCGCTCGCACCGACGCCCATGATCGCGGTCGAGATGACGTGCGTCGTCGAGACCGGGATCCCGAACTGCGACGCGCCGAGGATGATCGTGGCCGCCGTTGTCTCGGCTGCGAAGCCGTGGACCGGATCGAGCTTCACGACCCGCTGGCCCATGGTCCGGATGATCCGCCAGCCGCCCGCGGCGGTGCCGAGCGAGATCGCCGACGCGGCGAGCAGGATGATCCAGATCGGCACCACGGGCTCGGCCAGGATCCCGGCGCTGACAAGCGCGAGGGTCATGATCCCCATCGTCTTCTGGGCGTCGTTCGAGCCGTGGGCGAAGGCCATGTAGGCGGCCGAAATCACCTGCAGGCGGCGGAACCGCTCGTTGATGCGACGTGGATGCGAGCGCCGGAACACGTTCAGCAGGATGACCATCAACCCGAACCCGATCCCGATGCCAAGGACCGGTGAGACGACGAGGGGCACGAGCACCTTGCCGACGATCCCGTCGATGTTGAGGGCGCCCGTGCCCGAGGCCGCGATCGTCGCGCCGATGAGCCCGCCGATCAGGGCGTGGCTCGACGACGAGGGGATGCCGGCGCGCCAAGTGACCAGATTCCACGTGATCCCGCCGACGAGCGCGGCCATGACGATGATCTGGCCCGCGTCGCCACCCGGTGTCGTCGCGATCCCGGCTGCGATCGTCTTGGCGACCGCCGTCCCCGTCAACGCCCCGAGGAAGTTGGCGGTCGCCGACATGAGGATGGCCTGGTACGGCCGAAGGGCTCGCGTCGAGACGGACGTCGCGATCGCGTTTGCCGTGTCGTGGAAGCCGTTGACGTAGTCGAATGCGACCGCAAGGGCGAACACCGCAAGAAGCAGGAGCGTGAAGCCGGCGGGCACGGCCGAAGGCTAGCAGCCGCGCCCGACAGCCGCCCCTCGCACGTGCGTCAGTCCGTCGTCGCGGCTCCAAACGCCTGGCCGGACCCGA
>DAINSJ010000214.1:0-3292 GCA_036741375.1 Candidatus Limnocylindrales bacterium | reverse complement strand
CGATCGCTTCCTCGACGTTCTTGCCCTCGCGCATCATCAGGTCGGCGAGCTCGTCAATGATGATGACGATGTACGGCAGCCGATCCGACGGATCCGCCCGGGTGTCGTTGTAGCCCTTGATGTTGCGGGCCGACGCCTTGGCGAAGCGGCTGTAGCGGCCCTCCATCTCGTTGACCGCCCACTTCAGGGCCGACTTCGCAAAGCTCGTCTCGGTGATGACCGGCACGAGGAGATGGGGCAGGTCCTTGTAGGCCGCCAGCTCGACCCGCTTGAGGTCGACGAGGATCATCCGGACGTCGTCCGGGGTCGCGTTGCACAGCAGGCTCGCGATGAGCGCGTTGACCATGACGCTCTTGCCCGAGCCGGTCGCGCCCGCGATGAGGAGATGCGGCATCTTCCCGAGGTCGACCGCCTGGGCCCGGCCGGCGACATCGCGACCCAGGGCGAACGTCAGGCGCGAGCCCGAGGCGTTGAAATCGAGTGTCTCGAGGATCCCCCGCAGGGTCACGACGTTGAAGTCCTTGTTCGGGACCTCGATGCCGACCGCGCTCTTGCCCGGGATCGGCGCCTCGATCCGGAGAGAGCGGGCGGCCAGGGCCATCGCGAGGTCGTCCGACAGGGCCTCGATCCGGCTCACCTTGATGTGCGGCGCCGGCTGGACCTCGTACTGCGTCACCACCGGGCCGGCGTTCCGGCCGACGATGACCGCCGGGATCTCGAAGCTCGCGAGCTTCTTGATGATGATGTCCTCGTTGCGGAGGTGGACCGACTCCTCGCCGCCGAGGATCGCCGGCTCGATCATGTCGTCGAGCAGCTCGAGACCCGGCAGCACGTACTCGCGGCGTTCCCGGGTCGGCGGCGAATCGGAGGCGTCGGTGATGTCGTCGAGGACCCGCGGCGGGCGCAGGGAATCGAGGACGGCTGCGGGCGCGGCACCACTGCGGGCTGGGGCGAACGTCGCCGAGGTCGGACCGGCGGACGGCATGGGAGCGGGCGAGTCCTCACCCCAGATCCCGGTCTGGCCGGCCGTGCTGACCGGGCTTCCGGCGACCTTGGGCCCTCGGGCTCGGGCACCGGAGCGAACGCCGCCATCCTTCCCGTTGGAAGCCACGGCGGCGGCATCCGGAGCGCGCGGATCGCGCTGGATCGAGGCCGCGGCCGTCATGCCGGCCCAACGAGCGGCACGAGTCGCGGGCCGCGTCAGGTCACGCAGTCGGAGGTTGAACGCGAGCAGGATCCCGACGATCGCGATCGCGACGAGGACGATGAAGGCACCCGGGCTGGTCAGCAGCGGGCTCAGTGAATCGGCCAGGAATGTGCCGATCCGGCCGCCCGCCGCCCCACGGGCGATCGTGACGGGCTTCGTGAGTGCCGGGACTGCGGGGACGATCACGGTGGCGGCGCCGAGCAAACCGGCGTAGGCAACCCCGATGCCGACAAGGGTCAGCCCCCAGCCTGAGCCGGGCGTCTTGCCCGGGCCCCACTCCATGTACCAGCCGGCGCCGAGCAGCAGGATCGGCAGGAGCCAGCGGAGGCTGCCGAACCACGGCGCAACCGTGTTGATCCACCACGTGGTCAGCGAGCCCTGGCCCTGCAGGAGCAGCGCGATCAGCGTCACCGCGCCGAGGACGAGCAGTGTGATCCCGGCGATCGAGCGGGCGACTTCCGGGCCGACCTCGGGCATGTGGAACGTCGGGAAGGCGAAGCCGCTCCCCCGTCGTCGCGCGGCCCGCCGACGGCGCGCCACTCAGACCTCCACGACGACCGGGAAGACCATCGGCCGGCGCTTCGTCTGCTCGTAGAGGTAGCGCGAGACCCCGTCCTTGATCTGGGTCTTCAGGAGCGCGATCTCGCTGATGTGGTCGCCGGGATTCTCGATCGACTGCACGATCCGGGTCACGGCCTCGTCCATGATCGGGTCCTGCTCGTTGAGGTGAACGAAGCCGCGGGTGATGATCTCGGGCCGGCCGATGACGTTGCCGGTCTGCTTGTCGACGGTCACGACGACCATGAACATGCCGTCGTTCGCGAGCGCCCTCCGGTCACGGAGAACGACGTCGCCGACCTCGCCGACGGACAGGCCGTCGACGTACACATAGCCGGCGGTCACCGGCTGGCCCCGACGGGCACTGCCGTCGGCCGCGAACTCGATCGGCGTGCCGTTCTCGATGATGAACACGTTGTCCGGCAGGACGCCGGTCTCGATCGCGAGGCGACCGTGCTGGACCTGCATCCGGAACTCGCCGTGCATCGGGATGAAGTACCGCGGCCGGGTCAGGTTGAGCATCAGCTTGAGCTCCTCCTGGCTCGCGTGGCCCGAGACGTGGGCGTGCCGGATCGCGTGATAGACGACGTTCGCGCCGGCCTTGAAGAGGTTGTCGATCGTGCGAGCGACGTATTCCTCGTTGCCCGGGATCGGGCTCGCGCTGACGATGACCGTGTCGCCGGGCTGGATCTCGACGAAACGGTGGTCGCGGTTCGCCATCCGGGCGAGGCCGGCCATGGGCTCGCCCTGCGAGCCGGTCGTCGCGACCACCAGCTTGCCCGGCGGCGTGTCCCCGATCCGGTCCTTGCTGATGATCCGGCCGGGGTCGTACTTGAGGTAGCCAAGGTCGGTCGCGATCCGGAAGTTCTGCTCCATCGAGCGGCCGACGACCGCGACCTGGCGATCGAACGTGGCGGCAGCGTCCAGGACCTGCTGGATCCGGGCGATGTTGCTCGCGAATGTGGCGACGATCACGCGCCCGTCGAGCGGCTCCATGATCTCCCGGAACGCCTCGCCGACGGTCCGCTCGGACGGCGTGTAGCCCGGGTTCTCGGCTCGCGTCGAGTCGGAGAGGAGGCAGAGGACGCCTTCCACGCCGAGCTTGGCGAGGATCGCGAAGTCCGACAGCTTGCCGTCGACCGGGGTGTGGTCGAACTTGAAGTCGCCGGTGTGGACGATCGTGCCGACCGGGGTTCGCAGGGCGATGCCCATCGCATCGGGGATCGAGTGGCCGACGCGGAACGGGACCACGGTGAACGGCCCGATCGGGAGCTCGTCGCCCGGCTCGAGCGGCAGGAGGGGGTTGTTGTGGAGCTTGTGCTCCTTGACCTTGTTGCCGAGGAGGCCGCGGGCGAGCGTGGACGCGTAGACCGGCACCTTCGGGAACTCCGGGAGGATGTACGGCAGGCCGCCGACGTGGTCCTCGTGGGCGTGGGTGATGAGGAACGCCTTGACATTCGCGCGGCGTTCCTTGAGGTAGGTGATGTCGGGGATGACGAGGTCGATGCCGAACATCTCCTCGTCGGG
>DAINSJ010000213.1:0-3293 GCA_036741375.1 Candidatus Limnocylindrales bacterium | reverse complement strand
CCTCCGCCTTTGTTGCGACTAACTCGCGATCGCCAGTCTGGTTTCCTGTGAATCGAAGGATTCGTGCCCCCGCAAGCCAATACCGCCAAACGGAGTGTTCGTTTTCCGAGAAGGAGCGCCTGGTGCCAGACCGCCGCACGGGCTGTGCCTGGGTGATCGGCTCGTGACGCACGACCAACCTACGCCCGCGATCCAGCACGACCATGCGGGCGCGATGGTCGCGGTTCGCCGATCCCTCGCCGAGCTCGTGCGAGACGAGCGGGAATTTCGAGCCTGGTACGACCAGGTCGCGCCACGGGTCTACGCCGACGCCGGGAATATCACCCCGTACCTCCACGGGGCCGCCCTGCCCGGCGTGTTCGGTGCCCTGTTCGGCTCGAGCCTCGACTCGAGCGACCAGGCCCACAACAACCACCCGCTGGGCGCAACGATCTCGGGCTTCGCCCAGAACCATTCGGATCCAGGGCGACTGCGAGTAAGCATCCAACGGGGCCGGCTATTCGCGGCGGAATGAGATTCGGGCGCAGCGTGCTTGGCGGAAGAGCGAATCCGTCGTCGTCCAATCGCCGAGCACACTCGCACCGGCGCCAATTCGCCAGCGAATACGCGGCCCATGAGGTCCACTTGGAGGCGGTCGGCGCAAGCCGGCCGCCTCTTGTTGCGCGAGGTCGAATGGCCTTATCGCGTTCGCGGGAAGCCCAGGTCCACCTTCGAGGTGCCGGGGTCGGGCCAACGCGCGGTCACGACCTTCGCCCGCGTGTAGAACTGGATCCCTTCGGGCCCGTACATGTGGAGGTCGCCGAAGAGCGAGCCTTTCCAGCCGCCGAAGCTGTAGTACGCCACAGGAACCGGAATTGGGACGTTGATTCCGACCATCCCCACGTTCACGTCGAACTGGTACTGGCGCGCCGCTCCGCCATCGCGAGTAAAGATCGCCGTGCCGTTGCCGTACGGATTCTCGTTGACGAGTCGAAGGCCCTCGTCGTAGGTCGCCACGCGGGTGACCGTCAGGACGGGCCCGAAGATCTCGTCGCGGTAGCAGTCCATCGCCGGCGTCACGTCGTCGATGAGCGACGTCCCCAGGAAGAAGCCGTCCGACTCGCGGTAGAGCGGGTGCTCGCGACCGTCTGCGACGATCGTCGCGCCCTGCTCGATCGCGCTGTCGAGGTACGACGCGACCTTGTCGCGATGCTGCTTTGTGACGAGGGGACCCATCTCGGAACTGGCGTCCGTCCCGGGCCCAATCTTGATCTTCGGCAGGCGGGCGGCGATGGCCGCCACCAGCGGATCCGCGACGGAGCCGACCGCGACGACGGTCGCGACCGCCATGCAGCGTTCGCCGGACGAGCCGTAGGCCGCCGAGACGGCCGCATCGGCCGCCATCTCCACGTCGGCGTCGGGCAGGACGAGCATGTGGTTCTTCGCGCCGCCGAGGGCCTGGACGCGCTTGCCATGGCGCGTTCCCGTCTCGTAGATGTACCGCGCGATCGGGGTCGACCCGACGAACGACACGGCTGCGATGTCGGGATGCTCGAGGATCCGGTCGACCGCGACCTTGTCGCCGTTGACGACGTTGAACACGCCGTCCGGCACGCCGGCCTCCTTGAGCAGCTCGCCGAGGAACACCGCCGCCGAGGGGTCCTTCTCCGACGGCTTCAGGACGAACGTGTTGCCGCAGGCGATCGCATTGCCGAACATCCACATCGGGACCATGGCCGGGAAGTTGAACGGCGTGATCCCGGCGGCGACGCCGAGCGGCTGGCGAATCTGGTAGACGTCGACACCCGAGGAGACCTGCTCCGAGAAGCCGCCCTTCAGCAGGTGCGGGATGCCGCAGGCGAACTCGAGGTTCTCGAGCCCGCGGGCCACTTCGCCCAGCGCGTCCGACGGGACCTTCCCGTGCTCCGCGGTGAGGAGCCCGGCGATGTCGGCCCGGTGGGCCTCCACGAGGTTCCGGATCCGGAACAGGATCTCGGTGCGCTTCGACAGCGAGGTCGCTCGCCAGGCCGGGAACGCCGCCCGAGCGGCGGCGACTGCCGCGTCGACCTCATCAATCGAGGCGAAGTCCACGTCGCGGGCGAGGCTGCCCCGAGCCGGGTCGTAGATCGGGCCGCGGCGACCGGACGTGCCCGCCACGCGGCGGCCGTTGATCCAGTGGCTGACCGTCTCGCCGGTCGATGGCGCGCTGCGCGCCTGGGTGGGTTCGGCGACCTGGGTCATCGCGGGGACCTCGCTTGGCATCCTGAAGGGCGTGAGGAAGGCCCCAACGATACTGCCGCCCGGCGGGTCCGTCAGCCCGCGGGCTATTCCTCGACGTCGAGAACGAGCGCCCGTTCGGGCTCGATCGGCGCCTGCAGCGGCGCCCGGCGCCGCTCAAACAGGCCGACGGCGGCGACGATCGCGACGAGCAGCAGCAGGACCTGCTCGGCCCGGAGCGGCCCGGCGACCACGGGATCCCGCCAGGTGAAGGCGATCGCGAACCGCCCGATGGCCCACAGCCCGAGCGCGGCGTAGAGGGCCGCACCGTCGCGGCGGCTCACGAACTCGAGGCGCGAGGCGGCCGCCAGCCCGATGATCGTGATGAGCCCCACGATCGCCTCGTAGACCTGGGTCGGGTGAGACGGGATGTCGGCCGCGAGCGAGTCCCACGGCCCGGGACCGAGGTAGGCGGTCGCCCACGGAAGGTCCGTCGCGCTCCCCTGCCCGTTCGCGCCCAGCACGCCGACGAGCTTGCCCGCGGCGAGGACGAACAGGAGCGGCAGGGCGATCGCATGCATCCAGCGCGTGACCGGCGCCCCGACCAGGCGGGCGATCAGCGCTCCCGTCAGGATCCCGAGCGGCACGGCAAGGGTGAGCTCCAGGCCGCCCTGCGTCGGATCGACGATCGCCGCGGCATGGCCGCGGTAATAGTCGAGGTGGACCAGCACGTACCCCAACCGGCCACCGATGATCGCTCCCGGCACGGCCCCGACGACGATGAAGGTGAGGTCGTCCGCGCGGAGGCCGGGCGCCGGGACGTACGGGCCGACCGCGGGCGTGAGCCGGCCGATCCAGGCCGAGAGCACGAGCCCGATCAGGAGGACCCCAGCCAGCGCGAGCGTTTCGTACCGCACCGACGACGTGTCCGTGAGCTTGAGGACAGGGTCGAACGAGAGCGTGATGACGGCCGGATTCACGGGTCCGAGTGTACGGGTCGTGACATCTGCCGCGTCCGCAGGACGACGGTCTCAAGGCCGCTAGAGCTTGGTCGTGAGCTCGCGAACCGAGGCCGCCGACTTGTCGAACGCCGCCTG
>DAINSJ010000212.1:0-3295 GCA_036741375.1 Candidatus Limnocylindrales bacterium | reverse complement strand
GCTGGTATACTCCCGGGGCTTTGCCAGGTCGCGCGTGATCGAACCCGGCCGAGGCGCGGCGTATGCCGTCCTCTTCTCTGAGATCGGTGTCTCACTCCTGGTCACGACCCTTGTCGGCGTCCTCGCGGGACGCTGGGTCGACGAGCAGCTCGGCAGCCTGCCGCTCTTCCTGCTCATCGGCTTCCTGATCGGCGCCGGCTCCGGCACCGTGATGATCTACCGGCTCGTGAGCCGGTTTCTGAAGACCATCAAGTAGGGCCCCGCGGGGCTGTCGCTACCAAGATCGAGCGCGGCAACGGGCCGCGCTCCCGTATGTGGAGGGAGCGTGTCGAGCGAGCAGGTCGCGACCGAGCCGGTCGCGGAGACCCCCGCATCGACGCCGCCGGCGAAGCGGCGCCGCCGGCCGTCGAACCGCTGGCTGCTCCTGATCGCGGCGGTTATCGCCCTCGACATCGTCGCCTTCGTCGCCTTCCCGCCGTTCCCAACGGGCGGGGCACCCGGCGACGCCTGCGCCTTCCCGGCCTGCTTCATCGAGAGCAGCCTTGAGTTCCCGGCGCCCCACACCGTGATCGATTTCGCGCCGGCGAGCGCCCCGAGTGCCGCCGATCTCGTGACCTTCCATCCGAGCATCAGCTCGACGCTCCTCACGATGTGGCTTGTCATGGCGCTCGTGATCGTCGGGTCGTTCCTGATGATCCGGGCCTCGAAGCTCATTCCCGGTCGGGGCCAGAACGTCTTCGAGTTCGTCTACGAGTTCCTGAGCGACTTCGGCGTCGGCCTCGCGGGGCCCGCGGGCAAGCCCTACATCCCGATCTTCGTCGGCGCGTTCCTGCTGATCGTCTTCGACAACTGGATCGGGCTCGTCCCGCCGGTCGGCAAGGTGGACTTCCTGCGAGCCCCATCGAGCGACGTGAACATCACGATCGGGATGGCCCTCGTCAGCTTCCTGATCTTCCACATCGAGGGCTTCCGCCACCTCGGCTTCGGCGGCTACCTCGGCAAGTTCTTCCCGTTCTACGAGTTCCGGAACGGCATCGGCGCGGGCATCATTGCGGTGTTCGTCGGTCTCATCGAGCTCATGCTCGAGTTCGTCAAGCCCGTCACGCTGTCGATGCGGTTGTTCGGCAACATCTATGGTGGCGAGGTGGCGCTCGGCGTCATCACTGCGCTCACCATCGGCTTCATCCCGGTCCTGCTGATCGCCCTCGAGCTCATGCTCAACGCGATCCAGGCGCTCATCTTCAGCGTCCTCACGCTGATGTTCATCGTCCTCGCCATCGAGAGCCATCACGAGGAGGAGGGCCACATCGCCGAAGAGGCAGTGACCCAGATCGAGGGCGGACCGTCCGCCCTCCAGCCCAGCCACTGAGCCGCCGAGGCGGCGGGCCAAACCAGGCAGCCATGGATCTCGAGCAATCGCTCGGGGAGTAGGAGGAAGCTTCAATGGAGCACATCGGCGCCGGACTCGCCGCTCTCGGGGTTATCGGCCCCGGCATCGGCATCGGCATCCTCGCGGGTCTCTCCGCAACGGCGATCGGCCGCAATCCCGACGCCGCGGGCCAGATCCGCGGTATCGCGATCATCCTCGCGGCGTTCGCCGAAGGCCTCGGCGTCCTGGCGATCGTCGTCGGCCTCCTCGCCATCTTCATCAAGTAGCCGATCAGGTAGCCGATCGCGCACGGAGTAGCCATCGTGGAGCTTCTGGCCCTCGTCTCCGCCGTCGGGCGGAGCGACGTCCCGGTGAGCGCAGCGGAAACGCTGTTCCAGATCAACCTGTTCCAGGTGATCGTGGCGGCGACGAACTTCGCCGTCTTCCTCGCGCTCATGTGGACGTTTGCCTTCAAGCCCGTCGCGAAGATGCTCGGCGACCGCCAGGCGCGGATCGAGCAGGGCCTCAAGGACGCCGAGCAGGCTCGCAAGGATCGCGAGAGCGCAGAGCAGGAGCGGCTTGCCGCCCTGGCCGAGGCGCGCCGCGAGTCGAACGAGATCCTGGCGCGCGCCCAGAAGATCGCCCAGGAGACACGGGATGCCGACATCGCGGCGACTCGCGCCGAGCTGGAGCGGCTTCGGTCCAAGGCGACCGAGGAGATCGAGGGCGAGAAGCAGAAGGCGCTCCAGGAGCTCCGCTCCGAGGTTGCCGACCTCGCGCTGGCCGCCGCCGGCAAGGTCGTCGGCGAGTCGATGAACGACGCCCGCCAACGCAAGCTCGTCGAGGAGTTCCTTGCTTCGACGCCCGTCGCGGACGAGAAGAATTGATGGCGCGGCGCCCGGCCGAATCAGCGAGGTCGCGCTAAGTGGCTCGAAACACCACCGCTGCCCGGCGGTATGCCGAGGCCGCTTTCGAGCTGGCGTCGCGTGACGAGGCCGTCGACGCCTGGGCCGAGGGCCTCGACATGGCCGCCCAGATCGTGACGGACGACCGCATCCGGACCTTCCTCGACAGCCCAGCCGCGCCGCTCGCCGACCGCCTCGGGCTCATTGATCGCGTGCTCGAGGGCAAGACGCCCGAGTCGGTGGTGCGGCTCGTGAAGCTCCTCGCCACTCGTCGCGCCGTCGATCGCCTCCCGTCGATCGTGGCGGAGTACGGGCGCCTCGTGAATCGCGAGCGCGGGATCGTGGAGGCGCTCGTGACGAGCGCCGCGCCGCTGACCGCCGACGAGACCGAGGCCCTCAAGACGAAGGTCGGGGAGATGACCGACCGGACCGTGGACCTCCGGGTCCAGGTCGACGACTCGCTGATCGGCGGTCTGACCGTCCGCATCGGCGACACCCTCTACGACGCCAGCGTCCGCGGCCGCCTCGAGCGGCTCCGCGAGCAGCTCGTCTCCAGCGCCCGCTAAGCCCAGCCGAACGGAGAACCCATGGCCATTCGCTCAGACGAGATCATCAACATCATCAAGTCGGCGATCGACTCGTTCGACGCCGAGACCGAGTCGCGGAACGTCGGGACCGTCGTCGAGGTCGGCGATGGGATCGCCCAGATCTACGGCCTGGCGGGCGCCGTCGCGTCCGAGATGCTCGAGTTCCCCGGCGGAGTGATGGGCCTCGCCCTGAACCTCGAGGAGGAGACGGTCGGCGCGGTCATCCTCGGCGACGCGACGCACATCAAGGAAGGCGATACGGTCAAGACCACCGGCCGTGTCGTCGACGTCCCCGTCGGCCAGGCGCTGCTCGGCCGCGTCGTGGACCCGCTCGGCCGTCCGCTCGACGATAAAGGCCCGATCGAGACGAAGAAGCGGCGACCGGTCGAGCGGATCGCCCCCGGCGTCATCGTTCGCCAGGGCGTCGACACGCC
>DAINSJ010000211.1:0-3303 GCA_036741375.1 Candidatus Limnocylindrales bacterium | reverse complement strand
GAGCCCTCCTCGAGCTGCCGTTCGAGCATGTTCTCGTCTCACACGGCGAGCCGGTTCACACCCGCGCCGACTTCGAGAAGGCCCTCGACATCGACGCCTGGAACAAGCCAAAGGACGCGTCATGACGTCGGGCTCGACCGAACGACGGACCCACGTCGATGACGGAATCGCCGTCTGGCGGATCGTCTGGCGTGCCGGATTCGCAGTGATCAGGCGCTTGGGTCCCGTGCTGGACTTCCTTGTCCGACTGCGCGTCCCGACCTACGACGGGATCGTCAGGCTCGGGGTCGTGGGTCGCAAGACCGGCGCGCCGCGGCCTGCAACGGTGACCATGATCGAACTCGCCGGCCGCCGATACGTTGGCCACGCCAGTGGCTCGGCGACATGGGTGACGAACCTTGGAGCGATGGATGCCGTGACCCTCACGCTCCCACACTCGCCGCCGGTCAGCGTCCATCCGATGCTGCTCTTCCTCGGCCCGGAGCGTGACGCAGTGATCACGGCAGGCGCCCATAGCGGACCGATCCACGTCCGGCCGCTGTATTGGGCGTCGCGCCCACACATCCTGCGCGCCGGCGTGTTCTACCGCCTCGATCCGACTCCACCGTAAGAACCGAGCCCCCGTCGGCGTCAGGCCCTCCCGCGCGAACCTCAGTCGACCCAGCGGACCTGGATTCGGGTCTTGAGGCCGGGAAGCGGCAGGGACTCTGCCTCGGCCTCGACGGCCTCGCGCTCCGTCGCCGAGAGACGCCGCCAAGGCTCGATCGTGAACACCGTGTCCGCGCGTCGCCAAGTCCCGACGAGCTCATCCTCAAGGAGGACGGCGCCCGGCCAGACGCGCGGCGTCCAGAGCGTGCGGCGACGCTCGGCCTCAGGGACCAGGAGCTCGCGATCGGCACCCTGTAGGAGGAAGTAGGAGTCGCCGCTCGGGAGGAGCCGCGCACCGCCCCCGACCGCCTTGGCGGGGGCAACGAATGTCGGCTCATCGGCTGCCAGGATCCACGCATCACCCACAGGCGTTCGCACGGGCGCCAGCGATCCCTCGAGCCCGTCGAAGGCCGCCCGGCCGCGCGGGGGCTTTATCCCGGCCCACTGTTCAAACGCCGCCGGCGTCGCGGGTCCGAAGATCTGCAGATACCGGCGCGCGAGCTCGAGGCGAGCCTCGATCGGGTCGACTGCCGGTGGCGGCACCGTCCAGATGGTCGGTTGTCGGGCCCCGTCCCAGCGCATCAGGATGGTCCCGGTCGGCGCGGCGTAGCGGAGGCTGTTGGGATGCCTGCCGAGCCCGTGACCCGCCTCCCCATAGGTCATTCGCCGGCCGCCGAGGAAGGCGTGGAGACGCGCGGCGGTCTCCTCGGCGCGCCGCCGACCTTTGTCATCGACCGGCAGTCTGCCCCGCGAAAACACCGCGACGTCCTGTGCCGCGACGACGTACGCGCTGAACCGCGGCCCCCAGAGCTGGACGAGCGATGGGTCTTCCCAGGTCGACGGTTGGGTTCCCTCGACGCGCGCATGGATCGAGAGGAGCGCTGCTCTCGGCATGCTGTCCTGCAGGCCGGCCCAGGCTGCGCGACGAAGAGAGGCCGAGCCAGGCGGGAGCCGCTCGTCGAGCGCGTTGACGGCTCGTCGGTACGCCAGGATCTGCGCCCGCGTGAGGTCGAGCCGAGGGGTCGTCACGTCAGACGTCGATCACGCGATGCGATCCGAGGGATGCCTCGGAGGCCCGTCCCGGATGAGACGGGCCTCCTGTGGGCCGGCACAAGCGGGCGTCGAAGCCCAAGAGCGCCGAGCCTATTCCGGCAGAGCTCGCTGTGGGTTGCAAGCGATTCCGGGGTGCAGGAAGGCCGGGAACGAGTCCCTCACCGCCTTCGGAATCTGGCCCCACGACTGGGCGTGACCCGGATCGCCGCGGGTGGGGTCGGTCCTGAGGGTGCCATCCCCATCGTCCGTGTACCACTGCAGATCTTCCTGGCCCGAGTAGGCACAGGCCGAGTGGCCGTTGACAGTGATGAGCGTCCCGTTTCCGGTGATCTCGCCGGCAAACGCCGTGCTCGCGCCGACGAGCGCGATCAGGCTGGCCAACGAGATGGCGAGTGCGATGCGACGCACCATGGGCAAATACCTCCTGCGGACAGAGGTCGGTCTCGCCATTGGCAATCGGCACGACTCGGGCGACCGAGTCTCTGGGGGGCCGTGCCGCGGAGCTTCCCCAAAGCTCATGCCACCTATCCGTGCGCCGATGATCGCCTAAATCGCGGAACCTGTCCGTAACCGTGCAGGAACCAGTTATCGCGATTGCCTCTCGCGGCCTCTGCCCGCCTGCTTGGGCACGGGCCAAGTATCGTCCCCTTCATGGACGCCAGTCGGTCGTGAGCAAGCGGTCACGCCGTCGCGCCCGGCCCGTCGGTCGCCAGCATCCGCAACGGCAACCGGTCGCCGAGCCCAATCCGCTCTTGAGGCGCTGGCCAATCCTCGCCGCCGCCCTCGCGGCGATCGTGGTCGTCGTCGTCGTCGCGATCGCAACCAATCGGCCGGCGAGCGCTCCGACGGGCACCGCCGCCACCGGTCTTCAGACCGGCGCCCCGCCGTGGTCGCCCGACAACGTGAACCTGCGAGCTCGCCTCGAGGCCGACGGACTCCAGGTCCTGACCGCCGAGGGCCAGGTCCAGCACACTCATCAACATCTCGATCTCTTCGTCGATGGCCAGCGGGTCGCGATCCCCCCGGACATCGGGATCGATCGAGTGAACCTGATCCTGTCGCCGATCCACACCCACGACGCGAGCGGGATCATCCACGTCGAGTCGCCCATCGTCCGCGAGTTCACCCTCGGCGAGCTCTTCGACGTCTGGGGCGTTCGGTTCGACGCCCATTGCGTCGGCGGTGTTTGCGATGGCAACGGGCGAGTGATGTCGGTCTACCGGAGCGGCCAGCCCGTGACCGGCGACCCGCGATCGGTCGTGCTCGACGCGCACGAGGAGATCGTCGTCGCGATTGGGACCTCCGCCCAGCTACCGAGCCCGATCCCCTCGTCATACGTCTTTCCGACCGGGCTCTAACCGGCGCCGTCGCCTCGATAATTCAAAGGCGATCGTCGGCCGGAACCTCCACGCCCTGCGTCGGCAGGCCGGGCCAGTCCAGGAAGGCAAACACGACCGCCGCGATCAGGAAGACGAACGCAGCGAGAGCCGGAAATAGATCGCTCGGCTCGCCCACACCGGTGCGGATGTTCCCCAGCAAGAGCGTCACGATCGCGAAGAACAGGCATGTGATCGTCCGCATCGAACTCTCCTCGTTCCGTCG
>DAINSJ010000210.1:0-3311 GCA_036741375.1 Candidatus Limnocylindrales bacterium | reverse complement strand
CGCAGAGCCGGCAGCATGCCGACGCCCTTGCCTCGGAACGCCTGATGCACGACGCGCCGCCGCCCGTCAGTCCGGAGAGCCGGTGACCTTCTCCGTCCAGAGCCGAAAGCCCTCGAGCTCGTCCTTGGACTCGCGGGCCAGCAGGTCGATCAGGCAGCGCTGGACACTCTTGCCCTCGAAGAGCGCGTTGTGGACCTCCTGGGCGATCGGCATCTCGACGCCGAGGCGCGTTGCAAGCCCGAGGGCGGCGTCCACGGTGTAGGCGCCCTCGGCGACGCCACCGAGCACGGCCTCGATCTCGGCCCATTTGCGACCGTCGGCGAGGAGATCGCCGAGGCGATGGTTTCGCGACAGGTTCGAACCGCACGTCGCGATGACGTCACCGACGCCGGCGAGCCCCGCGAACGTGAGCGGGTTCGCGCCGGCGGCGATCCCGAGGCGGGTCATTTCCGCCAGGCCGCGCGTGATCAGGCCGGCCTTGCCGTTGTCGCCGAAGCCCAGGCCGTCGGCGGCGCCCGCCGCGATCGCGACGATGTTCTTGAGGGCCCCGCAGAGCTCGACACCGATCAGGTCAGGATTCGTATACAGCCGGAACGCGCGGCGGCTGAGGCGGGCGACGATTCGATCGCCGAGCTGCGGGTCGGGCGACGCAACGACGGCCGAGGCGGGCAGGCCGCGCGCGATCTCGTGGGCGAGATTCGGCCCTGAGAGCGCGGCGATGCGAGCCGGATCGATGCCGCCGGCGTGGGCGATGACCTCGCTCATCCGGAGGAAGGTCCCGCGCTCGAGGCCCTTCACCACGGAGAGAATGTCGGCGCTCGCGGGAATCGACGGCCCGACGCGCGCCATGACCTCGCGGACGTAGGCCGACGGCACGGCCACGATCACCAGGTCCGCCGCTGCAGCGAGAGCCCCCGGATCGGCACTGACGATCACCCGCGGCGGGAGGTCGATGCCGGGCAGCCGCCGGCCGTTCCGGTGCTCATGCTCGATTCGCGCCGCCGTCTCCGCCGAGTGCGAGAAGAAGATCACCGGTTCCTCCTGGGCCACGAGGAGGGCGAGCGTTGTCCCCCAGGCTCCCGTGCCGATCACGGCGACGCGAGGCGGTCCGTCGTCGGCGGCGGGCGCGACCGGCGGGCCGGCTTCGATCCCGAGTGGGCGCTCTTCCATCGCCGCCTAGCGCTTCGCCGGGGCACGACGGCTGGCGCCCGTGCAAACTGCGCCGGCGCGAGCAGCCGATGTACGCGCGCTCGCGCCACGCGCGGGCTTGCCGCGCCGGCGTTCGATCTGCGCCGCGGAGCGCTCGCGGAAGATCAGCCGGATCGGTGTGCCGAGGAAGCCGAATTCGTCGCGAATCCGGTTCTCGAGGAAGCGCTGATAGCTGAAATGGACCGACGCGGCGTCGCGGGCGAAGAACACGAAGGTCGGCGGCGCGATCGAGGCCTGCGTCGCGTAGAAGATCTTCGGCCGGCGGCCCTTGACCATCGGCGGCTCCTGCCGCTCGATCGCGGCGCGGACGACGCGGTTCAGCTCACCGGTCGAGATCCGTCGACGCCGCTCGGCCCAGACGTCGACCGCGAGCTCGAGGGCTTTGTCGATGCGCAGGCGCGTCTTGGCGGAGATGCTGACGACCGGCGCGAACTCGAGGAACGGCACCTCGCTCCGGATCCAGTCGACATACTGGTCGAAGGTCTGGTCGGTCTTCTCCTCGACCGCATCCCACTTGTTGACCGCGAGGACGAGGCCGCGGCCCTCCTCGACGACGTAGCCGGCGATGTGCGCGTCCTGGGCGGTGAGGCCGTCGACGGCATCGATGAGGAGAACCGCGACGTCGGCGCGGGCGATCGCCCGCAGCGAGCGGAGCGTCGAGAAGCGCTCGGCTGCGGGGCCGGAGGCGACCTTCCCCCGACGCTTGATCCCGGCCGTGTCGATGAGGACGATCTCCGAACGGCCCCACGGCAGGCGCGTGTCGATCGCGTCGCGAGTCGTGCCGGGGATGTCCGACACGATCATCCGGGACTCACCGAGGAGCGCGTTGAGCAGGCTCGACTTGCCGACGTTTGGCCGGCCGACGAGCGCGATCGCGGGCGGCGACTCGTCGGATTCGGCGGCGAGCATGGCATCCCATCGGGCCGCGGCAGCCTCGACATCTGCGCCGTCGCGGACGCGGTCGTCCGGCTCGCCGTCGAGCTCGTGCGAGGGGTCGTCGTCGAGCGCGAGATCCGCGGCAGGATCCTCACCCACGACATATGGCTGGAGCCTTCCAGATTCGACGTCGCGGGCGAAGGCCTCCGCTTGCTCGGCGCGATCCTTGCGGGCCAGCTCCTCCGGGCTCTCGGGCGGGAGGGCGAGGACGATCTCGTCGAGCAGGTCGGCAACACCGCGCCCATGGATCGAGGCGATCGGGAACGTCCGCTCCCAGCCGAGCGACCAGAACTCGGCGGCATCGAGCTCGCGCTTGTCATTGTCGGTCTTGTTCGCGGCCACGATCACCGGCGCCGTGGCTCGTCGCAGAATCTCGGCCGCTTCGAGGTCGGCCGGGGTCACCCCGGCCATCGTGTCGACGACGAACACGATGAGGTCCGCCTCGGCAATCGCGATTCGAGCCTGGACCTGGACCTTGGCCTCGATCGGATCGTCCGGGTCGAGCTCGAGCCCGCCCGTGTCGACGACCAGGAACCGGCGGCCGTTCCACTCGGTCTCGCCATACAGGCGATCTCGGGTCGTCCGCGCTCGGTCCTCGACGATCGCCGCGCGCTCGCCGACGATCCGGTTGAAGAGGGTGCTCTTGCCGACGTTCGGGCGCCCGACAATCGCCACGACCGGCGTGCCGACACTGACCCGCGGCGCGGCCGCGGCAGCCGTGGCTCGCGCTCCCCTCGTGCGGGGCGTGCCCCCTCGCCCGGCCACCGTCAGGCCCCGGCCGTGCGCGTCGAGGGCGAGGCGCTGGGCAGCGAGGCGGCGGGCAGCGATGTGGTGCGGCCCGCCGGTGTAGCCGCGAGCGCGAAGGCTTCGTCGGCGAGCTGTGCCGCCTGGGCCCGGGTGGTCGAGGTCCCGGCGAGCTCCAGGATGCGCTGGGCGACCGCGTGGAGGTCCTCGATCGGCGTCGACGTCCCGCCGGTGACGCCGACCACGCGTGCGCCGTCGAAGGCGCCCGCGTCGGTCAGATCCCCCACGGACTCGATCTGGATCGCCGGCGTCCCCACGATCCCGCAGAGCCGCGTCAGCTCCTTCGTGTTCGCCGACGAGCGGCCGCCTACGACGACCATCAGGTCGACCGCTCGCGCCGCCTCGAGCGTGTCCTCCTGGCG
>DAINSJ010000209.1:0-3313 GCA_036741375.1 Candidatus Limnocylindrales bacterium | reverse complement strand
GGCCGCGCGCCGCCGCGGCACCGAAGCGATACGAGCCCAAGCGAGACCCGATCCCGGTCACGGCGGAGTCGATGGAGCGCATGCGGGTCGAGCTCGACGATCTCACCCGCGTGCAGCGCCCGCAGGTCGTCGCCCGCATCAAGTCTGCCCGCGAGCTCGGCGACCTCAAGGAGAACTCCGACTACCAGGCCGCGCGCGAGGAGCAATCCTTCCTCGAGGGTCGCGTGCGCCTGCTCGAGGATCGCCTTCGGTACGCGGTCATCATGGATGAGGGCCCGAGCAACCGGGTCACCCTCGGCTCGGTCGTCATCGTGGAGCACGACGGCGACGAGCTGACCTATTCGATCGTGGGCACGACCGAGGCCGACCCGGCGGCCGGCCGGATCAGCACGTCGTCGCCGGTCGGTGCGGCCCTCGTCGGGGCGAGCGTCGGCGACGAGGTCCAGGTCAGGACGCCACGCGGCGCCGTGAGCTACCGGGTGGTCAAGATCAGCTGAGGAGGCGCTGCCGTGGCTCAAGTCCTCTACCGGGATGCCGCCCTCGCCGACGCCCGCTCGGACCGCCTTCGCATCGGCGTGAGCGTCCTCGTCGACGGCGGGCGGGTCTCGTGGATGCGCGAGGCAGGCGACGAGGGCGAGCTCACGGCCGGAGTCGAGCTCGTCGACGCGTCCGGCGCGACGATCGTCCCGGGGATGGTCGACAGCCACAGCCACGTGACCTTGCCCGGCGGCGCGCACTGGATCGATCGGATCGACGATCCGCCCGACCTCCTCCTCCGCGTGGCCGACCACAACGGCCGGCTCCAGACCCAATCCGGCGTCCGCTGGGCGCGCGATGTCGGGTCGCCGAGGCTCGAGGACCCCAACGACGGCCGAACGCGGGCGCTCGCCCTGGGCGTGCGCGATCGATGGCGCGGTCGAACCGACCGGCCATACATCGTCGCGGCCGGGACGTGGCTCGATGCCGCCGGGACGTTGCCGCCGGCCGCGCACACAGTCACGGCAGGCAACGCCGATGAGCTCCTCGCGAACGCGGTCGGCCAGCTCGACGAGGGCGCCGACTTCCTCAAGCTCTACCTCGACGGGCCCGACGACGACGTCTCTCCCTGGACGGCCTCGGAGGTCGCCCGGGTGACCGGGATGGCCCACGCGCGCGGGGCGAAGGTGACGGCCCACGCGACCGGCCTTGCCGGCGTCGCGGCCGGGGTGCACGGCGGCGTCGACTCGATCGAGCACGGGGACGAGCTTGATGCGGATGTCACCGCGGAGATGGCCCGCCGGGGTACATTCCTCGTCTCCACCTTGTCGGTATTCCGGTCGTGGCAGACGTTCGCGGCGACGACGAGCCTGCCGCGATTCGTGGATGGCGCGCGCGATGGTCGCCTCCAGGCCCGCTTCGAGAAGGCCATGGCCAGCGTGCTCCTGGCCCACCGGTCGGGGGTCCGCATCGCCACGGGCACCGACTTCGGTGGCGGGTCCCTGCGCGCGAACCAGCTGGCCTGGGAGGTCGAGTCGCTGACGCTGGCGGGCCTAGAGCCGTGGGAGGCGCTGGCCTCGGCCACGTGGCGCGGTGGCGAGCTGCTTTCGAATCCCGAGGCAGGGGCGATCCGCGAAGGCGGTCCCGCCGACTTCTTCCTCGTCCACGGAGACCCGCTATCGGATCCCGCCGCGCTGTGGCGGGTCTGGCGGGTCGCCTGGACCGACTAACGGAGGCACCGATGCCGAAACAGGTTCTCGCCGGGCCCGGGCCCGGGCCCGACCCATTGCCGTTCAGCCACATCGTCGAGGCCAACGGCCTCGTCTTCCTCGCCGGCCAGGTGGGCTCGAAGAAGGGAACCCCCGGGGCGATTGACGGCGGGATCGAGGCCGAGACCCGCCAGATGCTCGACAACGTCGGCGAGCTCCTCGCCTCGGTTGGCCTTGACTACGCCGATGTCGTGAAGGCCACGGTCTACCTCGTGGACTTCGACGAGTTCGCCCAGATGAACGCGGTGTACCGGCAGTACTTCCCGAGCGAGCCGCCGACGAGGGCGACGGTCGGCGTGACCCGCCTCGCCGCCAACTACCGGGTCGAGATCGAGGTCATCGCGGCCCGTTAGGCGGGGCCCGCCTCGCCGGGCGCCACCTCGCGCAGGAACGCCGCGACGCGATCGATCGCGTCATTGAGGACGGGCTTCACGCCGTGGCCGAGCCCGGGCCACGTCACGAGCCGGGCGTCGGGCAGCAGCTTGACGGATTCCCGGAGGAGCTCGATGCGCGCGAACGGGTCCGCTTCTCCCGAGAGGAGCAGGACGGGACAGCGGATTCGCGGCCAATGCGAGATGCGGGCCGCGGTGTTCTCAGGCTTGCCGGGCGGATGGAGCGGGTAGCTGAAGAGGACGAGGGCCTCATAGGTCGTATCCGACTCCGCGGCCGCGAGGCTGGCGACGCGCCCGCCGAACGAATGACCGCCGACCGCGATGCCGGGACCGTCCGGCACGGCGGCCCGCCAGACCGATACGACCTCTTCGGCCTTGCGCTTCGGCAGGTCCACGGCTTCGGCGCCGAACCCGCGGGCTCGCAGCCCGTCGACGAACGGCTGCATGCTGCTCGCGTCGCCACTGGCCCCGTGGCCGAGGTATATCGTCGGCTTCATGACCGAAGCCTACGTGAACGACGGCCGGAGCCGCTGCTGGTGGGCCGGCGATCCGGGATCCACCCGAGCCGACCCGCGGATGCTCGCCTACCACGACCAGGAGTGGGGCGTCCCCGTCCACGACGACACGGAGCTGTTCGAGCGGCTCGCACTCGAGTCGTTCCAGGCCGGGCTCTCGTGGCAGACGATCCTGAACAAGCGGGAGGCGTTTCGGGCCGCCTTCCTGGGCTTCGACCCGGCGACCGTGGCGGCGTTCGGTGACGACGATCGCGCTCGGCTGATGGCGGACGCCGGGATCGTTCGCAACGGCGCCAAGATCGACGCGACGATCGAGAACGCCCGGGTCCTGCTGGACCTCGCCGCGGAGTTCGGGTCGTTCGACGCCTACCTGCTATCGAAGGCGCCGGGTCCGCCGGCGACCCTCCCGCGGACCGCGGTCGGCGGGAGCATCCCGGCGACGACGCCCGCTTCGGACGCCCTATCGGTCGACCTCAAGCGGCGTGGGATGCGGTTCGTGGGTTCGACGATCGTCTACTCGTTCATGCAGAGCGTCGGTCTTGTCGACGATCACCTGTCCGGCTGCTTCCGCTACCGAGGCTGACCCGGCCGCGTCGCTATTCGCAGCTGAATGAGGTGGCCTCAACCGGTCGACGCAACGACCTTGGCAAGGGCTTCTGAT
>DAINSJ010000208.1:0-3339 GCA_036741375.1 Candidatus Limnocylindrales bacterium | reverse complement strand
GGAGGATCCGGATCGTGGTCGTCTTGCCGGCTCCGTTCGGCCCCAGGAACCCGTAGACCCCGCCGCTGGGCACCCGGAGGTCGATCCCGGCGACGGCGTCGACGTCGGAGAAGCGCTTGACGAGGCCGCGGGTCTCGATGATCGGTTGGGCGTCGGTCACGCGACGCAGCCTAAGCGCACGCGGGCCGCGTGGTGACCCCGAATCGGCGGGCTGGGGACCGGCCTCGACCCGAGCCGCTCAGCGAGCGTCGAGCTGGAGGGCCTCGCGGGAGAGCTCGAAGGCTCCCTTCGAGTCGCCCTGGGCGGCTCGCAGGTCGGCCCAGTCCGTCAGGATCTCGCGCAGCTGCGAGACGCGGCCGTGCTCGCGGGCGAGCGTCGCCGCGCCCTCGAACGCCGCGATCGCCGCGATCGGGTCGCCGCCCCGCGCCCGGGCTCGACCGAGGGTCAGCCCCGCGCTGACGGCGGCCTTGCGATTGCCGGTCGTCTCCGCGAGCGCGAGTGCCTCGGCGGCGAGATTCGCCGCTTCGGCCGGATCCCCCGCCGCGAGCGCGATCTGGGCCCGTGTCTCGATGACGTGAGCCCGACCCCGATCGTCGCCGAGGCGGACGAGCCGTTCCTCGGCGAGCAGCGCGTGGGCGAGCGCCCGTTTCGTCGCCCCGAGGGCGAGGTGGGTGAGGGCCAGCTCGTTCTCGAGGACGGCGATCTCGCGATCGGCCTCGAGGTCGCGGTAGCGAGCAATCGCCTGGTTGGCCAGGCCGATCGCGGCCTCCATGTCGCCATCCTCGCGGTAGCCGATCGCCAAGGAGGCGAGGAATGCCGCCCGACGGCGATCGTCGAGCGCGTCGACGAGCCCGCGCGCCTCCTCGAGATACGTCAGCGACCGTTTCGGCTGGCCGCCACGTCCGTCGATCGCCGCGAGAGAGATCAGCAGGCGGGTCTCGAAGTCCGGCTCGACCTTGAGGCCGCCTCGAACCTGGTCGAGCAACGCTCGCAGGATCGACCGCGCCTCGGCGTCGTTCTCAGCCTGGTAGAGCGCCGAGCTGAGCCAGTAGCGCGCGCGGGCAGCTTCCATCGGCAGGCCGGCGGCATCGAAGGCCGCGACGGCCGGGCCGGCCACCCGAACGGCATCGGCCGGTCGCTCCAGGCGACACCAGGCCTCGGCAAGGGCGCGTCCGATCTCGGCTCGCCGGATCGGGTGAGTCTCCCGCTCGAGCAGGGCCTCATAGGCGTCGGCCGCCTTCAGCCAGTCACCCGAGGCCAGGTGAAGGTCCGCCTCGAGACGAGACCATGCCGGCTCGGAATCGCGGAGGAAGTGCGCCGGCGGCAGCGAGAGCCGCTCGGCGATGAAATTGAGCGCCGCGAGGGACGGTTTGGCCAGGCCCTTTTCCAGGGCGCTGATGTAGGCCTTCGTGTAGCGCCCCTCGGCGAGCCGGGCCTGGGTCAGGCCGGCCTTGAGTCGTTCGGCCCGAATGCGCTCGCCGACCTCGCGGGCGATCGGGGCGTCGATCTTCGCGAGGGATCGCCCAAGGGACTTGTGCGGCATCGCGGGCAGTTTAGCAGCCTGTGTTTCACTTCTGCTTGACAATTGCAGAATTGCCGAGCAAAACGTTCGTACCGGATCGGAAGGGACTTCGTCGCCATCGCGTGACGACCGCGGTGCGCGCCATCTATGGTGAGAGCACGCGTGGGAGCCGGCATCGCTGAGGCTGGATTGCGCTTCGATGGATCAGCACGAACCGCCACTCGATCCTGAGCAGCCCCTCGAGGCGAGCCCGTTCTCGAGCTTCGAGCGCCTGGTCCAGACGTGCCGCCGAACCCGCGCCGTCCTGGTGGCAGTGACCCACGAGCGGACCGGCGACGGGGACGCGGTGCGCTCGATCGTCGCTCACGAGGCCCTGGCCCATGTCGACGCCGTGCTCGACGGCCTGACGTTCCTGTCCCGTGCCGGCTCCTATACGCCCGAGGAGCTGCGCACCCTCGTCCGGCGGGCGGGGATCGTCGAACCGCCGAGGGCCGGCAGCCCCGAGGCCGCGGTCGCGGAGCGAGAGCTCGCCATCGAGCGCGCCGCGCGACCGGGATCCGCCTTCGACCCGCCCGCGATCCGGCGGGTGGATGGCCGCACGATCCTGGCGGCCGGGCACGCGAGGGTCGTGTTCTCGGTCATCCCGACGCTGCCTCCGGAGGCGGTCGCGTGGCCACGAGCGCATCGAACCTACGCCGACATCCCCGTTCCCCGGACGGAGGCGGAGCTACTCGAGCGCGTCGAAGAGCTGGCCCGGGTCCTGTGGCGCGTCGCCGAGGGCGAGGATCGCCGGGACGAGCCGCTCCGCCGCACGCTCGCGTTCTACGAGGCCGGTTCGCGCCTCTCCGTTCGGGGCGGGTTCGCGGCCGCCTGACCCGCGGGTCCCACTCCTCGATCGTTCCTGTCCGGGTGCTGCCGAACCCGTGGGTGATAAATAATACTTGACGCTCGACGATGGCGACCCTAGGATCGGCGAGCGTGGCGTGCTCCGGGCGACGGCGGGAACTGGAGAAATCCCGTGCGTCGTCTTTCTGTCTCTCGCGTTCGATCGATCGCCGCAGCAGTCGTCCTTGCCCTGTCGGCCGTCGCGTTCACCGCAGCCGCCGTCTTCGCAGACGGGATGGGGGGCCCATTCCCGAAATGATCTGAGCGTTCGTCTCGTCCATCCCAACACCTCGTCAGCGCCGTGCCCGGGGCGTGCCACCCGAGTCGCGGGAAGCTAGTACAGGAGGCGACCTCACCGAATGACGGACTACCGCGTTACCGCCATCGAGATCGAGACCTCCGGGGGGCCGAACCATCCGCACGTGTCGGCGATTCATCTCGCCGATGGGCGCCGCGTTCCCGCGCTGCGCGCGATGACCAACCTCAAGTACGGCGTCGAGGGTTATGACGCCGGCACTGGCGACGAGGGTGCACCGCTTCGAACGGTCGGGCCGTGCTCCGGCTGTGGCCAGCAGTATCTCCGAGCCGACGACCCGACCACCGGCCGGGATCGACTCCTGCACCTGCCGGTGCGCTTCTCCGAGCCGGAACAGCTGCGATCGGTCGCCGTCGAGCTGGGCGCCTATCGCCGGCTTCGGTACCGGTGACGGCGCTGCGCTAGCATTCGGGCTATGCCCAACCGGCGCGCGATCGCCCCGAACGAGGATCCCGTCTGCGGCATGACGGTCGATCCGGAGACCGCTCGGGCGAAAGGCCTGGCCCTCGTCCACGACGGCCATGAGTACGTGTTCTGCGGCAAAGGCTGCCTGCTGGAGTTCCGTGACGCTCCCGAGACCTACCTCGCCGAGGACTACTCGCCGAGCATGTAGGCC
>DAINSJ010000207.1:0-3352 GCA_036741375.1 Candidatus Limnocylindrales bacterium | reverse complement strand
CGTTCGCCCGGAGGGTCGCGCGCTGCACATCGGCTCGGCGATCCGCGGCCGGCGTGCGTCGCTCCTCGTCGCCCATCCAGACCGCGATGACGGTGAGAATCGCGGCGATGAGGACGACGTCGCCGATGAACCACATGATCCCGGCCGCCAGCTGCTGGTCGGCGATCGCGGTGATCCCGTACGGCGCACCGAGGGTCGCGTAGTGCCGGTACAGCGGCGTCTCGGCAAACAGCACGACCATCGCCAGGAACGAGCTGAACGGCATCTGCAGCAGGACGTAGCCGATCCGGGCGGGATAGCTCATCCGCCGCGGCGACGGATCCAGCCCGACGACCGGCCACCAGAACAGCAGCGCCGCGGTGAGGAACAGGCCGTGCTCGAAGTCGTGGATGAAGGGGTCGTCGAGCGCCCGGTCGAAGAGCGGCGAGAAATGGCCGAACCACAGGACGACCGTGAAGATCGACCAGGTCACCACGGGATGCCCGAGGAACGCGACCGGGCGCGAATGGAGGATCGGCAGGATCCAGCGCCGTCGCACGCGCGGTGAGGCAACCCGGAGGATCTGCGTGATCGGCGCGCCGAGCGCGATGAGGGGCGCGGCGACGAGCATGAGGACCAGGTGCTGGACCATGTGGACCGAGAAGAGGGTCGTGTCGTAGCGCTCGATTCCGGACATCAGGGCGACCGCGATCGCGAACAGTCCGCCGAGGAACGCCACGGTCCGGATCAAGGGAACCCGGCTCTCCGGATGCTGCCGGTCGATGCGATCGACCATCGCGAGCCAGCCGAGCGCCGTGAGCGCCAACGGGATGGCGACGAGCGGCTCGAACGTCCAGGCCAGCGCGATCGTGGCGAGATCCGGCGGCCCGGCCGGGGCGGGCCCGTGCGCCGCGACGGGACCGGCCGCCACCAGCACCCCGACCGCGGCTGCGAGCCCAGTGCGAAGGGCGTGGATGACCCTGGGCGAGCCGCTCATGAAGCGTGGCCGATGCACGTGCCCATGGTCGCACGCGTCGGCGGGTCGAGGGCCGCGCCCGTCAAGTCCCTCGCGCTATCATGGCCCCGGCTGACCGACGAGTGGTCGGCCGCTCGCGTCCTGTTCCGGTTGCCGCGTCTCCGGCTCCCGGTTCCCCGGTTCTCCCTGGCGCCCTGAACCCCGAGGAGCTGATGTCGAGTAGCCCCAGGAAGCGGCTCGCACCCGAGGCACTGGTTGCCGGCGGCGTGGTCGTTGTCCTCGTCGCGCTCGTGCTCGCGGTGTTCTTCAGCGGCCTCGGGCGGAGCCTCTACCCGCCGGACGCGGCCACGACCCAGGCCAAGGACGTCCGGGGCCTCTACGACATCGTCTTCGCGCTCGCCGTCGCGATCTTCCTCGCGGTCGAGGGGTTGATCGTCTGGAGCATCCTTCGCTACCGCCGCAAGCCGGGTGACAGCGAGCTGCCGGCGCAGACCCACGGCAACAACCTCGTCGAGGTCATCTGGACGCTCATCCCCACGGTCATCGTGCTGTTCCTGTTCGGGATCTCGTGGAACACCCTGAACACCGTCGACGCGATCAGCGCCAGCCCGGACATCCGGATCCAGGCCAACGCCAGCCAGTTCCAGTGGCAATTCGTGTACCTCGACTCGAGCGGCAAGAAGGTCGCGACCCAGACGGTCCCGCTGGCGTCCGACGGCGGCGGCATGGCCGTCCCGGTCGGCAAGTCGGTGCTCGTCACGCTCGAGAGCCCGGACGTGATCCACGCCTTCTACGTCCCGCGCTTCCTGTTCAAGCGCGATGTCGTCCCGGGCCAGCACAACGAGTTCCAGTTCACGGTCGACCCATCGGAGGCCACCGACGGCAACCCCGCGGTCTTCCGCGGTCAATGCGCCGAGCTCTGCGGCATCGGCCACCGGACGATGCTCTTCAACGTGATCGGGATGACCCAGAAGGACTACGACGCGTGGCTCGCGAAGCTGATCGTGACGGCCAACGCGACGCCGGCGCCCGCGGCGAGCGGTGCGGCCGTCGTTCAGCTCGCCGCCAAGAACATCGCCTTCGACAAGACCGCGCTCGACGTCGCGGCCGGCAAACCCTTCGCGATCGACTTCAAGAACGAGGATCCCGCCGGCGTCCCGCACAACGTCGAGATCCGGAAGGCCGACGGCTCCGTTGTTGCCGATCCGCCGACCGTTGATGGTGGCGCGGAGACGACCTACTCGTATGACGCGCTGCCGGCCGGCACCTACACGTTCATCTGCAAGGTCCACCCGATCCCGGCGATGACCGGCACGCTGACGGTTCACTGAGGAGGCCGAGACATGGCAACCCATGCCCTGACCCCGGCTGCCGTGGCCTCATATCGGGGCGGGCTGTACGAGTGGCTGACCACGACCGATCACAAGAAGATCGGGATCATGTACGTGATCAACTCGTTCCTGTTCTTCCTGATCGGCGGGTTCTTCGCCCTCGGCGTCCGGGCCGAGCTGGCGCGGCCGGGCCTCCAGATCTTCGCGAACGAGCACCTCTACAACGAGTTCTTCTCGATCCACGCAACGGTGATGATCTTCCTCTTCGTCATCCCGATGCTCGCGGGGCTGGGGAACTACGCGGTGCCGCTGATGATCGGCGCGCCCGATATGGCGTTTCCGCGGATCAACGCGCTGTCGTTCTGGATGCTGCCGCTCGCCGGGCTCCTCCTGCTCGCGGGCTTCCTCTCGCCGGGCGGCGCCGCGGCGGCCGGCTGGACGAGCTACCCGCCCCTGTCCGAGGTGGGGCCACTTAAGTCACCGGGCGCCGGCCAGGATCTCTGGCTCGTGTCGCTCGCCCTCATCGGCACGAGCTCAATCCTCGGCGGCATCAACTTCCTCGTCACGATCTTCAAGATGCGGGCGCCGGGCCTGACGCTCTTCCGGATGCCGATCATGGTCTGGACGATCCTCGTCACGAGCGTCCTCGTGGTTATGGCGACGCCGGTCCTGACGAGCGCCCTGGTGATGCTGTTCATCGATCGCAACTACGGCGGCCACTTCTTCGATCCAACCGGCGGCGGCAATGCCGTGCTCTACCAGAACATCTTCTGGTTCTATTCCCACCCAGCGGTCTACGTGATGATCCTGCCGGCGATGGGCGTGGTCAGCGAAGTGCTGCCGGTCTTCAGCCGGAAGCCGCTCTTCGGGTACAAGGCGTTCATCTTCGCGACGGCCGGCATCGGCGCTCTCGGATTCTCGGTCTGGGCCCACCACATGTTCACGACCGGCGCGGTGTTCCTGCCCTTCTTCAGCCTGATGACGTTCCTCATCGCGGTCCCGACCGGCGTGAAGATGTTCAACTGGGTCTTCACGATCTTCCGCGGCCAGCTGACGTTCTCGACGC
>DAINSJ010000206.1:0-3357 GCA_036741375.1 Candidatus Limnocylindrales bacterium | reverse complement strand
AGCTCGCCGACTACCACGTGCCGACCGTCGAGGACGTCGTGTCCGTCGGCGACGAAGTGATGGTCGTCGTGATCGAGGTCGATCGCCAGGGCCGCATCAACCTGTCGCGCAAGGCGGCCATGCAGCGCCACCTCGCAAAGGAACCGGCGGCAAGCTGACCGAACCCCGCACTGCGCGAACGAAAGGCCCGCCGCAATGGCGGGCCTTTCGATTCGACCTCGATTCGCGCCGCGCGGGCGCCCAACTCGGGGCGTTTTTCCGCAACGCCACCCGGAGTGGTATTCGAGAAGGCGGCACGAGGTTTCCGCGGAAGCTCTTGCGGCCTGTCCGACCGAATCGTCCCCGAGCCACGTTCACGCCGGGATGAATTCCGGAGCGCCTCGTGGCGAAGCCGCTTGGCAGGAGCCTTGGGCGTTCCCCAATGACCTGCCCAGCGGCGTACGGGAAATTCTCGCGGGGCTTTCGGGCTGCCGTCAGCGACGACGAGGGGCTTCAGGCGGCCGAGACGGCCGGCGAGACCCTCGACATGATCGAGAGCACGTTGCCGTCCGGATCCTCGAAGAAGGCCATCCAGTCCTCGACGCCGGTCGTGTCGTCCTTGAAGATCATGTGTGGCGCGCCGGTGAAGTGAATGGCGCGCTCGGTGAGCACCCGGTGCGCGACGGCGATGTCCGGGACCAGGAAGTAGAGGGTCGAGCTGGCTCGCCATTGATCGTCGGACACCGCCCGGATGTAGAGGCGTGTGCCGCCACAGTCGAAGAACACGAGATCGCCGAACGTGAAGATGTGTGGCAGGCCGAGCACGTCCCGGTACCACGCCTCCGCGGCGGGAGCCGACCGGGCCTGCATCGAGACCTGGCCGATCGGACCGAGCTGGAGCTTGTCGTTCATGGGGTCGTTCCTTCTCGCCACACGGGCGCTCGTTTCGGGAAAGCCGGGCCAGGCGCGTAGCTCCTGCGTCGTCTCCACCCCGATCTTGCCCGCGATGTTCCGCAGGTGATACCGCACGCCGTAGAGGCTGATTCGCCGGCGTGCCGCGATGCCGCGCATCGAGAGTCCGTGCCGCCACAGGTTCAGGACGGCCCACTCGGCCGGCGTGAGCACGTCTGGATAGGGTGGTCGGCCACGGCCTCGATGTGCCATGCCGGCAGCCTATCGCCGAAATGCTCGAATTTCACTCCCCCTGCCGGGAGCCCGCTTGGGCCCGGAGGTCCGATTGACCGCTGCTATACTCGGGCGGTGCCCGCCTGATCTCGATTCCCCGCGGAGCCATGCCCCGATGACCCAGCGAACAACCCCCCGCATCGCCGTCGTCGGTGCCACAGGCATGGTCGGACGGACGATGATCCAGGTCCTCCAGGAGCGCGGTCACCCCACGAGCGCGCTTCGTCTCGTCGCGTCCGGTCGCTCGGCCGGTAACGAGGTGCTCGTCGACGGCCGGCGCCTGCGCATCGTGGAGTCGACGCCCGACGCCTTCGACGGGATCGATATCGCCCTCTTCAGCGCCGGCGCGGACGTCTCCCGCACCCTCGCCCCCGAGGCAGTGGCCCGAGGTGCGACCGTGATCGACAACTCGAGCGCGTGGCGGATGACCGAGGGCGTGCCGCTCGTCGTCAGCCAGGTGAATGCGGATGACCTCGAGGCCCACGAGGGGATCGTCGCCAACCCGAACTGCTCGACGATGCAGCTCGCCCCGATCCTCATGGCCCTCCGTGACAGCGTCGGGCTCGTCCGCGTGATCGTCGACACATACCAGTCGGTCTCCGGGACCGGCTCGTCCGCGGTCGCGGAGCTGGAGAGCCAGCTCGAGGATCACGCCCTGGCCCGCGCGGCCGTGCTCTACCCAACGAAGCAGCTCCAGAAGATCCGGACCTCGGCCACAGAAGCCCCGAGGGCGCCACTGGTGTACCCGCACCGGATCGCCTTCAACGCGCTCCCCGAGATCGACGTCTTCCGTGAGGACGGCTACACCCAGGAAGAGTGGAAGGTCGTCGCCGAGAGCCGCAAGATCCTGCACCTGCCCGATCTGCCGGTGTCGTGCACGGCGGTCCGCGTGCCCGTGTTCGTGAGCCACTCCGAGGCCGTCCACGTCGAGACCCGCGATCCGATCACGCCGGCGGAGGCGCGGCGGCTGTTCGCGGCGGTGACCGGCGTCGTCGTGCGCGACGATCCGGCGGCCCACGACTACCCCCTTGCCATGGAGGCCGAGGGCCGCGACGAGATCTTCGTCGGCCGGGTCCGGCAGGACACCTCGCTCCCGAACAACCGCGGCCTCGCACTGTGGATCGTCGCCGACAACCTCCGCGTGGGCGCCGCGACGAATGCCGTGCAGCTCGCCGAAGCGCTCGTCGCCCGCGACTGGGTCCTCCCACGGAGCCGCCGAGCCGCGGCGGCGGGAGCTCACAACGGCGCCCCCACGGCTCCGGCGGCCGTCACTCGATGACGCCCGAGGAGCGACGAATCGGTCTCGACGCGATCGCCGCCGAGGTCAGGGTCTGCCAGCGGTGCCGCCTCGGGGCGACGCGGACCCAGGCCGTTCCCGGCGAGGGCGAGCCCGAGACCGAGGTGGTGTTCGTCGGCGAGGGACCCGGCTTCAACGAGGATCGCCTCGGCCGGCCGTTCGTCGGTCGCGCCGGAGACCTGCTCGTGAAGCTCCTGGCGACGCTCGGCTGGCGCCGGAGCGAGGTCTTCATCACGAACGTCGTGAAGTGCCGCCCGCCCGACAATCGGGATCCGGAGCCGGACGAGATCGCAGCGTGCCTGCCGTACCTCAAGCGGCAGCTCGAGATCCTCGACCCGGCCCTCGTGGTGACCCTCGGTCGGCACTCGATGGGCCGCTTCATGCCGGGTGCGCGCATCGGCCAGGCCCACGGCACGACGGCGCCGGTCGATCCCGAAACGGGCGCGCGTGCAGCGACCGTGTACGCGCTCTACCACCCGGCCGCCGCACTGCGGAGCTCGGAGGTGGAGCGCCAGAGCTACGCCGACATCGCCGGAATCCCAGCGGCGCTTCTCGAAGCCCGCCGTCAGCGCCCCGACGCTCTGGCGACCAAGACGGACCCCGCACTCGAGCCCCCGGCGATGGCCGCGGTTGCGACGAGCCTCGACGAACCCATCGGTCCCACGACCGATCCCATGACGTTCTTCTGACCGGAGTCCCAATGCCCAAATCCCAGCTGCCCGCAACGTCCGACACGACCCTTCGCATCATCCCGCTCGGTGGGGTGGGCGAGATCGGCAAGAACATGTACGTCATCGAGTACGGCGACGAGATCGTCGTGATTGACTGCGGGCTCATGTTCCCCGACGAGGAGATGTTCGGCATCGACCTCGTCATCCCCGACATCACCTACCTCA
>DAINSJ010000205.1:0-3358 GCA_036741375.1 Candidatus Limnocylindrales bacterium | reverse complement strand
AGGGCGACCGTCGATCCCGCGGCGCGGGCGCGCTCGAGCGCCCGGTTCGTCGCCGTGGTCGCACCCTCATGGCTGACGCCAATGACGAGTCCCGCCGGACCGGCAAGATCGCCTTCGACGGCGGCTTCGAACGCCTGGACGGCGACGGGCGTCCCGGCCCGGCCCGCGGAACCGGGCAAGCCGCTCGCCCGCAGTGCCTCCCGGAGGATCTCGACGACGCTCATCGCCGCATGCTCGCTCGTGCCGCAACCGGTGACGAGGATTGGGCGACCCGTCAGGCCCGCCGTCCGGATCTGGTCCGCGAGACGGGCCGCCGCGCCGTCGGTGGCGGCCAGGCGCTCCAGGATGCGAGCCGCGACCGCGGGCTCGGCCTCGATCATCTCGGTCATGTGAAACGGGGGCTCGGCCCGCGGCGACGGCATGTCCGTGCTCGCCCACGGGTCCGGGGGACCGCCGAGCGGTTGCTCAGGATCGCGCGTCAGTGCCACCCGCCGAGGATATCCGGCCGAACCGTCCGCGGGGGCCGTATCGGAACACGACACGACCGACGAGCAGCGAGAGCGGCACCGGCCCGTAGCGGTTCGAGTCGATCGGCGGCCCGAAGCCGGCCTCGCCCGCGATCCCGGGCGTTGCGTCGGCGAGCAACCAGGCCTCGTCGGGCGCGAGGACGAGGTAGCCGCCCGCGAACCGGACCCGCGCTCCGGGCCCGGCCGCGACGCGCTTCACGGCGAGCTCGCCGCCGTCCGGATCGCGAAACACGACGACCGAACCGACCCGCGGCCACCGCCGAATGAGTGGATCGACGAACAGCCAATCCCCAGGCGCGATGGCCGGGAGCATGGATCCCTCGACCACCGTGACACGCCAGGGGCCCCGGAGCCGCTCGCGAACGGATCGCGAGCTAGCTGCCATGGGTCGGACGCGTCAGGCGGGTCGTCCCGCGACGCGAGTCTTTTCGTTTCCGCCCGTGGCCTTCCAGGCGGCGTCGACCTGGTCGATGAGCTCGAGGAGCTTCTTGGCGTCGGCGATATCCGTCGAGGCCTTGACCTTCGATACCTGCTTGTTCGCCTGCCAGAAGAGGTCGTGCAGGTTCGGTACCTTCTCGAGGTGCTCGGGCTTGAAGTAGTCGTGCCAGAGGACGTCGAGGTGGTGCTTCACGAGCTCCGCGCGCTCTTCCTTGATGTGGATGCAGCGGTTGCGGAACGTCGGATCCTCGTTGGCGGCGTACTTCTCGACGATCTTGTAGCAGGACTCGGCTTCGATGCGAGCCTGCTCTGGGTCGTAGATCCCGCAGGGTAGGTCGCAGTGCCCGCGGGCAATGACCTTCGGGGCCAGGAATCGCGTGACGACATCGGGGAGGGACATGGTGGCTCCTTCTCGCTCGGCGGACATGGAGTGTTGACTGCTGAGTCTCCGGGCCCCGTTCGGGGCTGTCAAACACCCTAGGATGCGCGGGTGACCTGGCTCCCCAGCCGACTCAATGGCGAACGCGACGTCCCGATGTGGACAGCGCTGGCAATTGCCCTGATCCTCGTCGTCCAGCCCGGCCGGACCGGCGCCAACATCCTTTCCGTGCTCATCATCCTGACGATCACGCTGCTCGCCTCGAAGGGCTGGCGGATCGGCTGGATTGGCATCATCGTGCTGCTCGGTGTCGGCATCGCGCTTCGACTCGGTGTCTTCGATCACCGGGCGTCGGACGTCCTCGACGTGACCGGCGACGCCCTGCGGCGGGCGTTCCTCGGGTTCAGCCCGTGGGGCCACGGCTTCGCGTCCTCGAGACCGACGGGCGCCCCCTTCCCGTACGGCCCGATCGGGCTCTTCTGGTACACGCCCGCGATCGACGCGCCGCGGGAGCTCGAGCTCTTCGTCTCGTGCACGATCCTCGCCTTGCTGGCGGCACGCGGTCGTCCGGTCGGCCTCGCGGTCTACGCCACGGCGCCGACCCTCGTCCTCACGGCGACCGACGGCTCGAACGACACCAGCGCCGGCCTGCTGATCATGGTCGCCCTCGTGCTCGCCGCGAAGCGGCCGTGGCTGGGAGCCGCGGCGCTCGCGATTGCCGTCGCGTTCAAGCCGTATGCCGCGGCCTGGGCTCCGGCACTCTTCGTGTACGGCGGGTGGTCGTCGGTCGTCGCCTTCGGGCTGACCTCCCTCGCGGTGTGGGCGCCGAGCGCGCTCAACTGGGGCATCTTCAACTACTTCCGGAGCCTCCAGATGGCCGAGGAGACCCATTTCTCGACCTACTGGTCGTTCGGCGTGATCTACGAGCAGGTCTTCGCCCGGAGCGCGCCTCGCGAGGCCCTCAACGCGATGCGGCTGGTCCTGGCCGCCACGATCGGCCTCACCTCGCTGTGGTTCATCAAGTCGATGGACCGGGTGATCCTGTCCGGCATTCTCGTGTTCGCCGTCGTGATGTTCGGCGGCTATTGGGGCAGCTATGCCTACCTCGGTGCCATCGCGCCGATCATCTGCTGGCGCCTCGACGACTGGCTCGGGATCCCGGCGCCGTCGATGATCGCGTCGGCGCCCTGGGCCCCAAAGGCACCTGAGGCCGCGACGGCGACCTGACCGGGTCGCAGCGCGGCAACCCCTCCGGCGGGGGTATCCTCGCCACGATGAGCGAGCGAGGGCTCCCGAAGGTCGACGGCCCCGTCGCCTGCCCGTTCGTGGCATTCGACGACGACCGCGACGAGCGCAATACCGTCCCTGACCACCGCCACCGCTGCTACGCGGAGACCCCAGCGGCACCCCGAGCACTGGCCCACCAGGACGCCTACTGCCTCGCGGTCGCCTTCCCGGTCTGCCCGATCTTCCAGGACTGGGCCCGTCGCGAGGCCGCCCACGCGCGAAATGACGCTCCTGCGGCGGGTCGCTTGGGGTCGCGAGGGGCAGGCGGGCCGGGCATGCTCCCTGTCGATGCCGGGCTTGCCGCCGCCGCGGCGGGCTCCGGCGACGACGATGCCTTCGCCGACGAGGAGCCGATCTACGAGGACCCGGAGCCGCGGCGCAATCCACGCCGAGGCTGGGCCTCGCCGCCGCCGTGGATGAACCGCGGCGAGGGCCGGGCTGCGGACGCGGCCGGCCTCGATCCGCACGATCCGGGCCTGGACGCTGCCGAGGCCGGACTGGCCGGCAGCGTGGCCGATCGGCTTGCAGCGTCGACGCGAGGCGCGGCCGCCGAGACCGACTCAGCCGCAGGCCCGGGCAGCCGAGCCCAATCGGCACGCACCGAGGGCCACCTGTCCGATGACGATCTCCAGCCTGCCGAGGAACGCGACGACTGGGATACCCGCGCCGATGGCGCGCGGAATGCCCGCGAGCGCGCGCCCGAGCCCGCCCCGCGCTATCGCGAACG
>DAINSJ010000204.1:0-3372 GCA_036741375.1 Candidatus Limnocylindrales bacterium | reverse complement strand
TTCGGTGACGTGCCCCTCAACATCGAGCTCAAGCTCGAGGTCTGGGACAGCCCGAACAGCGCCGGCGTCGTCACCGACGCGATCCGCTGCCTGAAGCTGGGCCTGGATCGCGGGCTCAAGGGGACGCTCGTCGCCGCGTCGAGCTACTTCATGAAGAGCCCGCCCCATCAGATCCACGATGACATCGCCTTCAACCGGGTCGAGGCCTTCATCAAGGGCGACGACAACGAGACGCTCGTCGGCACCGAGGCACCCGAGAAGCGGAAGCTCCGCAAGCTCGCCGGCGCGAGCGCCAGGGTCGCGACCGGCGCGAAGGCCGCCGCCGCCTCCAAGTGAGTCGGGAGCGGCAGCTCGAGGCGCCACACCGGCGGGCCGCTGCCGGTTCGCGGAGCCTCGAGCGCTCGGCTGTCGTCGGCTACCGGGCGATCGAGTGGATCGTCGCCCATGTCCCGCCGGGCATCCCCCGGGCGATCATCGCCCGGGGCGCCCAGATTTCCTATCTCCTGTGGCCGATGAAGCGGCGCTGGTCGAACGCCAACTTCTCGCACGTCCTCGGCCTCCCGCCGGGCGATCGACAGGTCCGGATGACCGCGCTGACCGCGTACGGCGAGTACGCCCGCTACGTCGTCGAGATGATGCGGCTGCCGATCCTCGCGCCCGAGGAGGCGTCGAAGCTCATCGTCGGCGATGACCTCGACCGGATCGAGCCGATCTGGAACGAGGCCCGGGGCGGCCTGATCCTGGCCCTCGGCCATCTCGGCAATGCCGAGGCCGCCGCGGCGGGAGTCGCGTCACGCGGCTGGCCGATCAATGTCCTCGCCGACGACTCGTCCTACCCCGAGCTCTTCGAGGACTTCCGTCGAACGCGAGAGCAGTGGGGCGTCCACGTGATCGCCTGGCGCAACATCCGCGAGATCTACACGGTTCTGCGTCGGCGGGAGATGCTCGGGCTCTTCATCGACTGGGGCTATCGGCCCGACGGGATCCCGGTCCGCCTCTTCGGCGCCTGGACCACGCTGCCGGCGGGCCCGGCCGCGCTCGCCGCGAAGACCGGGTCTCGGATCGTCCCGATCGGGGTCCAACGACAGCCGGACGGCCGCACCTTCCGAATAGCCGTCGGCGAGCCGATCGACGTCGCCTCAGCCTCGCCGGCCGATCAGCTGGCCGCCACGCAACAGCTCGCCGACGCGCTCGAGGCCTCCATCGCCGAAGCGCCGAGCCAGTGGTATTCCTTCAAGCCGATCTGGCCGTCGGATCCCGCCGAGGCGATCGAGCTCGAGCGTCGCGCGAGCGCGATGGCCTTGGACCACGGGCCCGCGCCGCGCGCTGGGGCCGACGCGGCCGACGCGGCCGCGCCCGAGGTGGCCGTGGAGACGCCGGCGACCGAGGTCGCGCCGGCATGACCGGAGTGGCCCGAGGATCGCTCCTGCAGCGCGTCCGGGCTCGTTTCGTGGCGGTAGCGTCGCGGCTCCTGACGATCCTGCCCGAGGGTCCCGTCGACGCCGTCGGCAACCTCGTCGGCGACGCCTGGTATCGAGCCGGCGGCGACCGCGTCGAACTCGGCCGGAAGAATCTCCAGCGCGTCGTCCGTTACCTCGCGGACCAGGACCTCGGCGGACCGCGCGTCAGGGCGGCAGCGACCGACGGGGCGGCGCTCGAGCGACTCCTTCGGGCGACGTTCCGGCAGACCGTCCGGTACTACCTCGACATGGCCCGCCTGCCGGGTCGGAGCGCGGCGGACCTCGATCGGCGCCTCACGATCGAGACGAAAGAGAGCGTCGATCGCGCCTTCGGGCCCGACGCCCCTTCGGTCCTTGTCGCGATGCACTACGGCGCCGTGGAGTTCCCGGCGCTCTTCGCGGTCGCTCGGAGCGGGCGGTCGATCCGTGCGCCGATGGAGACGATCAGCGACCCGCCGATGCAGGAGTGGCTGGTTCGCACCCGGAGCTTGGCCGGGGTGGAGATCGTCGGGCTCCGGGATGCCCGCAAGGCGCTCCTGGAGGCGCTCGCCGACGGCCGGACCATCGGCCTCGTGGCCGATCGGAACGTCGCCGGGGGCACCGTGACGGTGCCGTTCTTCGGGACCATGGCCCCGCTCCCGATGGGGCCGGCATTCCTCGCGATCGAGGCCGGCCGGCCGATCTACCTCGCCGCCGTCCGGCGAACCGGCACGGCCCGGTATGCCGGCGGGCTGTACCCGGTCGAGATCGTCACTGAGGGAACGCGACGGCAGCGCGTCGGGGGGACGATGGCCAACCTCGCGAAGGCCATGGAAGCCGCGATCTCGGTCGCCCCCGAGCAATGGTGGAGCCTCCTTGCCCCGATCTGGCCCGACCTCGACCCGCGCGCGTCCACGGGGACCGGCCACCTCGAGGCGGAGACGGCCGCGTGACGCAGCCCCTTGGCAAGGCCGACCTGCACATCCATACGCTCGCCTCCGACGGCACAGCCGGCGTCGTCGAGATCCTCGATCACGTCGAGCGTGACACGGAGCTCGACGTCATCGCGATCACCGATCACGAGCGGGTCGACGCCGCGCTGGCCGGCCGGGCCATCGCCCGCGATCGGGGCTCCAGGGTCGAGGTCGTCGTCGGCGAGGAGGTCACAACCCTCGGCGGCCACCTCCTGGCGCTCTGGATCGAGCAGCCAGTCAAGCCCTTCCGATCGCTGCGCTCGACGATCGCCGAAGTCCACGAGCTCGGTGGCATCGCGATCCCGGCCCACCCGCTCGTCCCGTATCCCCTGTGCGCGCAGGGCTTCGTCCTCCGCCGGCTCCTGGCCGACGCGCCCCGCTTCCATCCCGACGGCATCGAGGCGTTCAACCCGACGACGCTCGGCCGGCCGTGGCACGAACGCGTCGTCCGGTTCGCCGACGAGCACGGCCTCGCGAAGGTCGGCAGCTCGGATGCCCATGCGCTGGAGGCCATCGGTGCTGGGTACACGACGTTCCAGGGCCACGATGGCGCCGCCCTCCGGGCCGCGATCCTCGATCGCTCGACCCACTTTCACGGGACGTTCCATCCGACCGTTTCGCAGCTCGGCACGTTCCAGGCCCAGCTCCGCAAGTACGGCCGCGACGCGCGAGCCAACCTCGGCGGCCGAATCCGGGGCGACGGCTCGCGGCGCGACCTCGGCTACCCGCGGGACGAGCGGACCGGAACGTGAAGATCGGGCTCGTCACGCCGTACGTCTACCCGCTCCCAGGCGGCGTGAACCAGCATGTCCGGTACCTGTACGAGAACCTCCGCCTCCGCGGCCACGACGTCCGGATCCTCACCTCGAGCCACGGCCTCCAGCGAGCTTCCGAAGGGGACGTGATCCGGATCGGCAAGGGCTTCTCCGTCCCGACGAACGGCTCGGTCGGGACCGTCA
>DAINSJ010000203.1:0-3374 GCA_036741375.1 Candidatus Limnocylindrales bacterium | reverse complement strand
ACCCCCGAGGCGGCGATTCGGGGAGCTGGCCTCGTCGTCCTGGCGGGCCCACCGCTTGTCGTGCTGGAGCATATCGATGCCCTTGCGGGCGCGCTCGGCGCGACGCTCGGAGGCGACGCGATCGTCACCGACGTCGCGAGCACCAAGGAAGCGATCGTCGGCCGGGCTGCGTCGAATGGCCTGCGGTTCGTCGGAGGGCATCCGATGGCGGGGCGCGAGGCGAGCGGCGTCGGGGCGGCCGAGGCTGGGCTGTTCGCCGGCCGGCCGTGGGTCGTCGTTGCCGGTTCCCATGCAACCGCCGATGACGTCGCAACCGTGGAGGCGCTCGCCACCGCGGCCGGCGCCAGGCCCGTTCATCTCTCGGCCGCGGAGCACGACGCCGGTGTGGCGGCGATCAGCCACCTGCCGCTCGTGGTGGCGGCGGCCCTCGTGGAGGCCGTCGCCGGCGAGACCGCCCCGGGCTCGGCGTGGGCGACGGGTCGCAGCCTCGCGGCGGGAGGCTGGGCCGACATGTCGCGACTTGCCCGCGGGGATCCCGAGATGGGCGCGGGCATCCTGGCGACCAACGTCGGGAACGTCGCGAAGGAGCTCCGGGCGTTCCGCGCGGCGATCGACGCCTGGATCGATGCGCTCGAGGCTCCGTCTGGGCCGGATGCGCCGGCCCTCGCCGAGCGTCTCGAGGCCGCGCGCCGGCTCCTCGAGAGCCAAGCCGCCGAACGACCCGACCGATGACCTCCGAGCCCGAGCAGGTCCTCGTCATCCCGCGGGCCGCGATCATGGAGGACCCCGGCTGGCTCGGGCTCCGGGAAGACGGGATGTCGGACTTCGAAGCCCTCGTCGCGCGCGAGGGCCGGTTCAAGGCACGCGCCGAGATGGAGCGGGATCGGCGCTTCAAGCAGGTCATCCCGTATCTCGTCCTTCGTGACGGCGCCCGCTATTTCCTCATGCGGCGCACCCGGGCCGGCGGGGACGAGCGACTGCACGATCGCTGGTCGATCGGGGTCGGTGGCCACCTGAACCCCGGCGACGGCGATCTCGGCGGCGGCCTTCGGCGTGAGTGGGCCGAGGAGGTCGAGGCCGACTTCACGCCCGCGTTCCGGCTCGTCGGCCTCCTCAACGACGACACGACCGACGTCGGCAGCGTCCACATCGCAGCCGTCTTCGTGGCCGATGCCGAGGGCCGGCGGGGGGCGATCCGCGAGACCGAGAAGCTCAGCGGAGCGTTCGCCGATCCCGAAGCCGTGGCCGCCGTCAGCAGCGATCTCGAGACCTGGAGCCGCCTCGTCTTCGAGGCCCTCGATTCAGCGGAACGGGCCGTACCGGGCTGACCGTGACACGCCCGCGCCGGTGCGATACTGCGCTATGAGGGGGACTCCCGATTTGGGCCAGCGCACCAGCCATCACGCCTCGCCGCGCCTCGCGATCGTTGTCGCCGCGCTCGGCTGGCTGCTGGTCGCGGGCGGCGCTCGGGCGGCCGGCAAGACCGTCGTCGTCCTGCCGACCACCGGCATCGTGGACGAGGGCATGGCCAACTACCTCGCCGACGGGATCTCGCGAGCCGCAGCCGACGGCGATGCCGCGGTCGTCATCAAGCTCAACACGCCCGGCGGTAGCCTCCTGGCAACCCAGAGCATCACCGGCGCGATGATCGACGCCCGGATCCCGGTCATCGTCTGGGTCGCCCCCTCGGGCGGCTTCGCGGCGAGCGCGGGCACCTTCATTACATTGGCCGGCAACCTGTCGTACATGGCCCCCGGCACGAGCATCGGCGCCGCTTCGCCGGTCGGAGCCCAGGGCGAGGACATCACCGGCACCGAAGGCCAGAAGACGATGAACATCGCCATCAAGATGATCTCGTCGATCGCGGACGCGCGACATCGACCGCTCGATTGGGCGGTATCGACGGTCCAGAACGCCAAGGCCTACACCGTCACCGAAGCTGTCGCGGCCGGCGCGGTCGACGGCGAGGCGGCGACGATCGACGAAGTGCTCGCGCTCGCCAACGGCAAGGTCGTGAAGACCTCGGCGGGCGACCTGACCCTCGACCTCGCCGGCGCCACGACCACCGAGCAGCCGATGAGCCCGTTCCTCGCGTTCCTGCGCCTCCTGTCGGACCCGACGATCGCGTTCCTGCTGCTAAGCACCGGCTCGGTCGGGCTGCTTGCGGAGCTTTGGAGCCCGAACTTCGTCACCGGCATCCTCGGCGGCATCGCGATCATCCTCGCCTTCATCGGGCTGGGCGCGCTGCCGCTGAACGTCGGCGGTCTGTTGCTCGTGATCCTGGCGTTCATCCTGTTCGGCCTCGAGCTGACCGTGACGAGCCACGGCCTGCTCGGCGTCGGCGGGGTCGTCTGCCTGGCGCTGGGGGCATCTGCCTTGTTCACGGGGCCCATCGATCCCTTCGAACCGGCCGTTCGCGTGGCCCTGCCCGTGATCGTCACGTCGAGCGCGACCGCGGCGATCCTCATGGCCCTCGTCGTCTACGGCGCGCTTCGGTCACGGGGGATGGCCGCGCCCATCGGCATGGCCGGCACCGCGGCCGCCGTCCCGCCGGGGTCGCTCGGCGTGGTCCGCCGGCCCCTCGAGCCCGTTGGCTCCGTCTACGCCGGCGGCGAGGAATGGTCCGCGCGTTCCGCCGACAGCAAACCGCTCCGGCGAGATACGCCGGTCAGGATCGTCGCTCGCGACGGGCTGACGCTCGTCGTCGAAGCCGAAGCGTCATCATCAGCGAAGTCGTCGTAGGAGGATCGAATGGAAGGCGCAGTGCTAGCTGCGATCGTCGCGTTCGTCGTCGTCGTCCTGCTTGTGTTCGTGTACCTGTCGGTCAGGGTCGTGCAGCAGTACGAGAAGATGGTCGTGTTCCGGCTCGGCAAGACCAACGAGGCGATGGTCCGCAACCCCGGCATCAACTTCCTCATCCCGATCGTCGACCGGCCCGTGAAGGTCGACGTCCGCGAGCAGTTCATCGAGGTCCCGAGCCAGACGACGATCACGAAGGACAACGCGCCGATCAGCGTCGACTTCCTCATCTACTGGCGAATCAGCGAGCCGCTCAAGAGCGTGGTCAACGTCGCGAACTTCGCGGGTGCGCTCCAGGGCGTCGCGACGACGACCCTCCGCGCCGTCATCGGCGACATCCTCCTCGACGAGGTCCTGTCGAAGCGCGAGCAGATCAACGAGGTCCTCCGGACGAAGCTCGACGAGGTCACCGAGCGCTGGGGCGGCAAGGTCACGACGGTCGAGATCCGCGAGATCACGCCGCCGAGGGACGTCCAGGACGCAATGAACCGCCAGCTCTCGGCCGAGCGGACACGGCGCGCCGTCATCACGGAATCCGAGGGCTCCCGGCAGTCGGCGATCAACGTCGCCGAGGG
>DAINSJ010000202.1:0-3418 GCA_036741375.1 Candidatus Limnocylindrales bacterium | reverse complement strand
TAGCCGGGTGGCGCGACTGCGGTGTCGACCCGATTGCCGTCGTCGGCGTCCGGAGTCTCGAAATCGGACGGCACGACGTCCAGCGACTCGTAGTGCGTCACCGAGAGTTCGAGGAGGAGATCCTCGGAGCCGGGCAGCAGCCGTGGCCTCGAGATGTCGTCGCCCGCCCAGCCGTAGAGGGAGGTGGCGTCGCGCCACTCCTCGAAGAGGATGACCTCCTCGCCGCCGTCCGGCTCCAGCCGGCGGGCGAGCTTGACGTAGACAAGCCCGCTGTGGTCCCGGAGGATCGGCAGCTGCTGGCGCATCAAGGCATTGAAATGGCCGATGCGCCCCGGCTTCACGCTGGCGCGAAGCACTCGAACGATCAAACCGCTGGAACTCCTGTCTCCGCCATGCGTTCTGGCGCATCGCCGACCGCGGACTCGGAACAGTCTGCCGAATCGCTTGCGCGGGGCCAAGGGGTTGACCTTGCGACCACGTTGCAATCCGCGGGCTTGCTGCCCATCGACCGCGAGTCGCTACGGTGAAGGCCGAACGGGAGGCGGGATTCGAACCCGCCGGCCCGTTCAGGCAACCGACCAAAGCCGTCGAGAGCTCCGTCTGGCGCCGGACATCACGATGCCCGGCGGCGGGGGTCGCCTTCCGGGCATCGTTTTGGTCCGGTGGATCGGGCGCGTGAAAGCCCTTCCTCACACCCGTCGACCGGACGGTCCGCTAGTGGCGTGCTAGCAGGCCAGGGGCCGGACTCTAGTGGGCCGTGCGGTCCACGAGCATTAGGTTGAACAACCTATTGGTACCGGAGGCGAGATTCGAACTCGCACGAGGTTGCCCCCAGCCGATTTTAAGTCGGCCGCGTCTGCCCTTCCGCCACTCCGGCGTGATCAGCGTACCGGTCGCGAGGCGCGCGGCGCGAGCCCGCGGTTCGGGCTGGCCTCGCGGCTCGGAGGCTCAACCTCGCTGGGCGTCGACCTCGATCTCGACCAGGAGGCTCGGATCGATGAGGGCGGCCACCTGCACGAGCGTGGCTGCGGGTCTGACGGCGTCGAACCATCGACGGTGGACGGCGAGGACCTTACTCGATCGTGAAAGGTCGGTGACGTAGATCCTGGTCCGGACGACGTCGGCGATGCCGAACCCCGCCGACTCGAGCGCCGTGGCGATGATCTGCAGCGTCGCGTCTGCCTGCGCCGCGATGTCGCCGGGATGGAGCGACCGGCCATCGGTCCCGGCGTCGGTGGTTCCGGAGACGTGACACGAGTCGCCCACAGCGATGGCGCGGGAGTAGCCGGCGCGGTCCTCCCAGGGGCCACCCGATGACACGAGCCGACGGGCGCTCACGCCCAGCCAAGCATCGTCGCGGCCTGCGAGCCGGCCATGCGGAAGCCCTCGGTGACCTGGATGAATTGGAGGCGACGACCGGATTCGAACCGGTGAATAGAGGTTTTGCAGACCTCCGTGTTGAGCCACTTCACCACGTCGCCTCGTGGGCCGACGGATTCTGCCACACGCCGCCCGCGAGCCGGGGCGAGAGTGGTTGCCCCTCGAGGATTCGAACCTCGCCTAACGGATTCAAAGTCCGCTGTCCTACCACTAGACGAAGGGGCAGACGACCGCGGCCGGACGCCGCTCGGGCGAGTCTAGGGGAAGAAAATGGAGCGGAAGACGGGACTCGAACCCGCGACCCTCACCTTGGCAAGGTGATGCTCTACCAACTGAGCCACTTCCGCCCGTAGGAACCGCCCACCCATAGGTGGTGCCGAGAGCCAGGATCGAACTGGCGACACCGCGATTTTCAGTCGCGTGCTCTACCAACTGAGCTATCTCGGCCCGGTGGACCGCAGGCCCATCGGCTCCGACGGCGCGACCGAGGATAGCACGGGCGGTCCACCGCGAGCCTCGCCCGAGTCGCCCCGAACCCTCAGTCCAGGCCGGCGAGGGTGGCCACGTCGGCGGCCTGCAGTGGTTGCTCGCCGGTCAGCTGGCGAAGGCGGTTGATGCGGTCGACGATCGGCGGGTGGGTCGAGAAGATCGAGCTCGAGCGCTCCTCGAACTTCTTGATCGGGTTCGTGAAATAGAGGTGGGCCGTCGCGCGGTTCGCGACCTCGAGGACCTCCTTGTCGCCGGCGATCTTCGCCAGCGCCCGCTCGAGGCCCTGCGGATTCCGCGTGAGCTCCACCGAGGAGGCGTCGGCGAGGTACTCCCGCTGCCGGCTCACCGCGAGCTGGACGAGGCGAGCGAAGATCGGCGCCAGGATCGCGAGGATGATCGCGACGACGAACACGATCGCGGCCAGCCCGCCGCCACCGCGGTCGTTCGAGTCGCGCCGGCCACCGCCCCAGAACGTGAACCGCAGGAAGAAGTCGGCGAGGAGCGCGATCGATCCAACGAGCACGGCGACGAGCAGCGAAAACCGGATGTCGAAGTTCCGAACGTGCGAGAGCTCGTGGCCGAGGACGCCCTGCAGCTCCTCACGATCGAGCTTCTGGAGGAGGCCGGTCGTGATCGCCACCGAGGCGTGCTGCGGATCCCGCCCGGTCGCGAACGCATTCGGGGCGGTGTCCTCGATGATGTAGACCTTTGGCATCGGCACGCCGGCCGCGAGCGACATCTCCTGGACGACGTTGATCAGCTGCGGCGCGCTCTGTGGGTCGACCTCTTTCGCTCCGGAGCTCCCGAGGACGAGCTTGTCGCCGCCGAAGTAGGAACCAAGCGACAGGACCGTGCCGAGGGCGAGCGCGCCACCGGTGACCGCCACGCCGCCGGCAACCGCGCCGCTCGTGCCGTAGCCGATCGCGAATCCCAGAGCCGAAAGCAGGGCCATCACGACGACGACGAGAAGGACGGACTCGCGCCGGTTCCTCGCCTCCTGCTCGTAGAAGGTCGCGCGAAGGCTCACGGTGTGGCTCGGGTACCGACAGGTGTTGGCGGCCGGTCGATCAGGTGAGGCTGAGGTCCACGGTCGGGACAGCGGTCGCTTCGGGCTCGGCCTCGAAGAAGTCGCGCTTCGTGAAGCCGAACATGCCGGCGAAGATGCTGTTCGGGAACGTCTGGATCCCGTTGTTGTACTCGAGGACCGTCGCGTTGTAGTGCTGGCGGCTGAACGAGATCTGGTTCTCGGTCGTGGTCAGCTGCTCCTGCAGGGCCAGGACGTTCTGGTTCGCCTTCAGGTCCGGGTAGTTCTCGACGACCGCGAACAGCGACCGCAGGGTCGAGGTCAGCGCGTTCTCGGCCTGCGCCTGCGCGGCGACGCCCTGGGCACCCGCCGAGACGGCGGCGGCTCGAGCGTTCGTGACGTCCGTCAGGACCTTCTGCTCGAACTGCATGTAACCCTTGACGGCGTTCACGAGGTTCGGGATCAGGTCGTGCCGGCGCTTCAGCTGGACCTGGATCTGGGAGAGGGCCTCGTCGACGCGGTTGC
>DAINSJ010000201.1:0-3481 GCA_036741375.1 Candidatus Limnocylindrales bacterium | reverse complement strand
CCGTCCGGAGCAACTTCCGGGAGGGCATGTCGGTCCTCGAGTACTTCATCTCCACCCACGGCGCCCGCAAGGGCCTCGCGGATACCGCCCTTCGTACCGCGGACTCGGGCTACCTGACGCGACGCCTCGTGGATGTCGCTCAGGACGTCATCACGAAGGAAGAGGACTGCGGGACGGAGGAGGGAAGCTGGATCACGTCGGTCGACACGGCCGACATGACCGGTGCCACCTGGCCGGCCACGGACGACACGACCCGTCGGACGGTGCTCGACGAGTTCCGGAAGCGGCTCGTCGGTCGCCTGTCGGCGGCCCCGATGCCCGATCCGAGCTCGAAGGCCAAGCACCCGCCGCTCATCGTCGATCGCAACGAGATGATCACGGAGGAAGCCGCCCAGCGTCTCGAGGACGCCGGGATCGAGGAGGTCCTCGTCCGGTCACCGCTGACGTGCGAGGCCCGCTACGGCGTCTGCCGCCGCTGCTACGGCCGCAACCTCGCCACCGGCGAGCACGTCGGCGTCGGTGAGGCGGTCGGCATCATCGCCGCCCAGTCGATCGGCGAGCCGGGCACCCAGCTCACGATGCGGACGTTCCACACCGGCGGCGTCGCCGGCCTGGACATCACCGCCGGACTGCCTCGCGTCGAGGAGCTGTTCGAGGCCCGCGTCCCCAAGGGCAAGGCCGAGATCAGCCACATCGACGGCTCGGTGTCGATCATCCGATCGGACACCGGGACGAAGGTCAAGGTCACGAGCCGCGAGGCGTATGACTCGGCCCTCGGCCTCCCCGAGGGCGCTGAGCTCCTCGCGGCGGCCGGCGACCTCGTCGAGGCCGGCCAGATTGTGGCTCGCATCGACGGCGGCGTCGACATCGTCGCTCCGGTCCGCGGCTTCCTCGCTCGCACCGACGAAGGCGTCGTGGTCCGGGCCGAGGACATCGTGGAGCGCGAGTACCCGATCTCGCACAACGCCCGGCTGCTCGTGACCGAGGAGCAGGACGTGCGAGCGGGCGACGCGATCACCGACGGCCCGATCAACCCACAGGAGTACCTCGACACGCGGGGTCGCGACGCGGTCCAGCGGTACCTGGTCAAGGAAGTCCAGAAGGTCTACCGCAGCCAGGGCGTCACGATCAACGACAAGCACATCGAGATCATCGTTCGCCAGATGCTCCGGAAGGTCCGGATCGACCAGCCGGGCGACAGCGAGCTGCTGCCGACCGAGCTCATCGACCGGCTCGACTTCGAAGAGGTGAACAATCGCGTGCTTGCGGAGGGCGGTGAGCCGGCAACGGCGCAGACCGTGCTCCTGGGCGTGACCAAGGCCTCCCTGAACACGTCGAGCTTCCTTGCCGCGGCGTCCTTCCAGGAGACGACCCGGGTGCTCACCGAGGCGGCCATCAACGGCGCCAAGGACCACCTGATCGGCCTCAAGGAGAACGTCATCATCGGCAAGCTCATCCCGGCCGGATCCGGTGCGCCCGCGAACCTCGCGGCGCGCAAGGAGCGGGAGCGACGAGCCGCCATCGAGGCACTCGCGGGCGAGGCCCTCGAGGACTCCGGCAGCGCCTACAACCCGTTCCTCGAATCGGGCGACGGCCGGTCGCCGGATGCCGAGGAGGCCGTCGCGGTCGCCCCTGCAGTGCAGAAGGAGGGCGCCGCCGAGGAGCCCTTCAATCCATTCCTCGGCGACTCCGGCGACGCGTCCGACAAGGACGGCGGACCGGAGCTCTGATCGAAGAGTCGAGCCCGCCGACGCGGGCTCGACTCGACTCGATTTCGCCGGCCAGACCGGGCTCGCCGGGCGACCGGTCCGAGCGACCCGCTGACCGTCGACGACCGTCTCCGACGGTCGTCTCACGTTTGACACCCCGATCGGCGAATTGCTACACTCCGCGTTCGTGGCTTCGGAAGGGTCGAGCCTCGGCGGGATCGCCGGGGGACCGCTCCGGACCCGCCCACCGAGAGGTGGAACCCGGTCTCTGCCGGAGTCAATGTGCCCCGGCCCACGTGACCCGCGGTTCCGCCGCCCGTCGATCGACCATCACCTTGAGAGGAGCAGCGTCTTCGTGCCGACGATCAGCCAGCTCGTGCGCCACGGCCGCCGCGCCAAGATCACCAAGATCAAGGCGCCCGCGATGCGCAAGAACTGGAACAGCCTGCGACAGCGCCAGGTCTCGATTCCTGGCGCCCCCCAGAAGCGGGGCGTTTGTCTGCAGGTCCGGACGATGACGCCCAAGAAGCCGAACTCGGCGCTCCGCAAGATCGCCCGCGTGCGCCTCACGAACCAGATGGAGGTCACCGCCTACATCCCCGGGATCGGCCATAACCTCCAGGAGCACTCGGTCGTGCTCGTCCGTGGTGGCAAGGTCAAGGACCTCCCTTCGGTCAAGTACCACATCATCCGCGGCACCCTCGACGCGGCCGGCGTCCGGGATCGCAAGCAGGGCCGCAGCAAGTACGGCGCGAAGGCCACTCCCGCCGTGGCAGGGAAGCGCTAGATGCCACGTCGAGCCAGCATCGCCCGCAAGACGAAGTACGAGCAGATCCCGGTCAACCGGACGACTTCGCGCTTCCACGTCAAGCTCATGAAGGACGGCAAGCGCCACCTCGCCCAGCGGATCCTGCGCCAGGCGCTCGCCCGGGCCGAGGCGTCCGCGAAACGGCCCGGCCTCGAGGTGCTCGAGGCGGCGCTGCGCAATGCCACCCCGATCATCGAGGTCAAGCCCCGCCGCGTCGGCGGCGCGACCTATCAGGTCCCGGTCGAGATCCGGGGCGATCGTCGCCTGTCGCTCGGCGTTCGCTGGCTCGTCCAGTCGGCTCGCAAGCGCAACGGCAAGAGCATGAGCGAGAAGCTCGCGGCCGAGTTCGTCGACGCGATGAACGGGCTGGGCGCTGCGGTCAAGCGCCGCGAAGACACGCACAAGATGGCCGAGGCCAACAAGGCCTTCAGCCATTTCAAGTGGTAGGCCCGGGACGACCCTGAGATGACACGCTCGGTTTCGCTCGCCAAGACGAGGAACATCGGAATCATTGCCCACATCGATGCGGGCAAGACGACCGTGACCGAGCGAATCCTGTTCTACACCAAGAAGATCTACAAGATCGGCGAGGTCCACGAAGGCGCGGCGACGATGGACTGGATGCCCCAGGAGCAAGAGCGGGGCATCACCATCACGGCCGCGGCGACGACCTGCTTCTGGAACGAGCACAAGATCAACATCATCGATACGCCCGGGCACGTGGACTTCACGGTTGAGGTCGAGCGGAGCCTCCGCGTCCTCGACGGCGCGGTCGTCGTCTTCGATGGCGTCGCCGGCGTCGAGCCCCAGTCCGAGACGGTCTGGCGCCAGGCGGACAAGTACTCGGTGCCACGGATCTGTTTCATCAACAAGCTCGACCGCACCGGCGCCGACTTCTGGCGCTGCGTTGACATGATCGTCGACCGCCTCGGCGCGCGGCCCGTGCCGATCCAGCTCCCGATCG
>DAINSJ010000200.1:0-3507 GCA_036741375.1 Candidatus Limnocylindrales bacterium | reverse complement strand
GTCGCACCTTACCTCTGGCCCGCCGTTGTTCAAGGTCCAAGAGGGCGACCACGAGGGCGAGGACGACGGCGTTGGTCGAACGGAGCCCGAGGCTCCCCCGGAGGGCGGGAATAGTGGCGCCGAGTGGCCCGCCCGGCGCGCGAGGTGCGGCTGGAAGGTCAGCGGCCATGAAAGGTCCCGCGCTGCTCCGATGAGCGCTGCTTCTCCTGCCACTCCGCTCGGGCGGCGCGCGCGAGGCGTTCGATCGAGATCAGGTGCCCAAAGGGATCGTGGCCGTCCGCCAGGCGGGCGAGATGCAGCTCGATCCGGGCGGTGTACTGATCCCTCGGCACGAGCCGAGCGAGCGGAATCGCGCCTGTCGCTGGACTCATCTGGCACTTGACGCGGCGACCGGCCCGCCTGCTTGGGGGTCAGCCGGCGGGTCCTCGTCGGACGGGTCGAGCTCGTCTGCCGACCGTGGGTAGTCCAACTCGAAGGGCATGTCATCCCCACCAACGGCCACGCAACCGTGCAACCGCTCCAGCTCCGAGGTCATGGGGAGCAGCACGGAGTCATTTGGCAGGGGCTCACCGAGGACCAGGCGGGCTGGACGGCCCCGCCGTTCTTCCAGGTTCCGGACGAAGCCGCGAGCGATGGCCACGCGGACGCGACGGAGGGCCGTCGACTTGTCGATCCGAAGGAGGGCCGCGACCCGAGTCAGGGGCACGCCCTCGTCGAGGGGGTCGTGATCACCTGTGAGTTGGCCAATCGCCGTGACCGTTTCGCGAACCGTCGTCGTCACGGCGCGCTCGGCGGCATCCGCTAGGAGATCCGCGATGAGCAAGCGAACCGTCGCGTAGTCCTCGAAGTTCGCCAGGATCGCGCCTTCTTGATCTCGGTCCCGGTGGAGCTGATGGAGGAGCGCATGGGCCCGGATGAGGGTGATCAGGGTGGGGAAGTCCCGGCGGAGGCGGACCGCCACCGGCGGGATCGCCTCCGCCAAGGCGGCTGCGTAGGGGACGACGACATCGATGGCCGTTGCAGCCAGCCAGGTCTGGAGGTCGTGCCACGCCTGGTGGTCGCGATCGAAGCGAGTTCTGATCGCATGCGCAAGCATGATGGCTCGGGTCTGGGCGGGCGAGTCCGTGACCGTGAGCGAGAGGATGCGGGTCTCGTTCTCGGGATGAAGGCTGACCGCGGTCGTCGTGGTGATCAGCCCGGTGGGTCCCTCTCTCGTGATCCGTCGGTGCTCAAGGCCGTTCTTGGTCTTGACCACCGTGACATAGCTGATCCGACCTTCCGAGAGGAGCGAGCGCATCAGGTAGCTGGCGATGTCGCCGCTGATGCCAGCCGCCTCGTACAGGACGAGCATCCGGTGGGCGAGCGGTTCCCGGTCGTACACCAGCGCACGCTCGGACATCGCCGAGAGGGCGTAGTAGGCGGCTGGTGGGAAGAGGCCGAGGACCTGTTCGACGACGAAGCTCTTGCCGCCAGCGGACGGTCCTTTGACCGCGACTGAGCATGGCCGCTCGAGCAGGCGCGAGGTCACGACGAGGTAAAGCAGCTGGACGAGGCGCGTTTCCCCGGCGACGCCCGAGATCGCCAGCTCGGCGGACACGAGCTCCAGCAGATGCCGTTCGCTTGCCAGCGCTGGCGGTTGCATGGTTGCGGGCTCATCGGGTGGGATCGGCCCTGGTGTGGCCCCGTGGGCCGCGTCCGGTGTTCGCTTGTTGTTCCCTGCCATCGCCGGCTCGCCACCTGCTGTGCATCGCAGTCCTTTGGCGAAACCAAAAACCCCCGGCCGAGCCGGGGGTCGCATTGCTGGCAGATCGAGCGGCCCAGACGAAACCGAGCCGACCACTGGCCGGGTGGGCTTCGCCCTAGCGTGGCGGCCTCTCGGCCGCCCTCAGAGTCTATTGCCGGGTCGCAGGAAGGTCAAATCGCAAGCTGACCTCGCCGCGGTTGCTGCTCGGGCAGTTCGGGCACTCGACGGTGATCGGTTCGATCAGGACATACGACACGAGGCCGGCCTCGATGCGATTGGCTTTCGACTCTCGACGCGAGCGGGAGGCGCCCTTGAGCTTCGGCTGCGCAAGGAGGACGTACGTCGGTTCATCGGCTTCGATCCCGATGACCTTGGCTACCATGCGGGGACGCCGATTCCTACGCGCCCAATCGAGGCAGTAGTTCGACGCGCAGAGCACGGCACAGCCGTCGACGACACTGCCGAGGCCCCCGTAGCGCTCTGCATCCACGACGATCCGCGCGTTCAGGAGCGCATCAGCGACCGTTAGGTTCGGATCCAGCCGCAATGCCACGCCGCGACCGACGGTCACCGAGCGCGATCCATCCCGGTCCAGCGTTATCGTCTTGAGTGGTGGCGGATTGGCCGCCTCGTCCAGGCGGAACCTGCCGCTTATCTGCAAAAGCACGGCCGATCTCCCTCGCCGAACGCGGTCGGCCGTCAATCGGGCGGCTGACTCCGCTCCATGATGCCGCCGCTCGAGCGGCAGTCATACGCCGATCGCCGCCGCCACGTCGGGCCAAGTCCGATCCGATTCGCCCTCGAGCCTGCGAAGGTAGACGCTGGTCACCGCCAAAGAGCTGTGATCGAGGAATGAGCTCACTGCCTCGATCGTCGCCCCTGCATCCCGCCGCAATTTCGCCGCCGTGTGCCTGAGCACGTGAAGCCCGGTCGGCTGGAGGCCAGCCAATCGGAGGTAGCGGCGGAACCGTGAATAGAACGTCGAGCCGGTCAGGCCGCGCGTTCCGGCCTCGGCTTGCCACAGCGACGTCGCCTGGTCCATCTCCGCCAGTCCCAGCCCAGCGTCCGCCAGCGTCGCGCACAGCGCCTCGAAGGCGGGGCGAGGGAGCTCCCGCCGACCGCGCTTGCCGCCCTTGCCCTTGTAGGAGTAGAAGGCGGTCTCGCCCTCGAGGCTGATGTCGCTCGCGGTCAGGCCGATGACCTCACTCCGGCGGCGGCCGGTCAGGATGAAGGTCAGGAGGAGGGCTCGATCGCGCCGACCGGCGACGGTGTCGGGGACGACCGCGAGGAGCCGTCGGACCTCCTCGGCGTTGAGACCACGGGCAACCGACTGGACGGTCCGCGGCCGCTCGACCGCATCGCACGGATTGCCGGTCGCGACGTTCATCCGGATCAGGAACCGATAGAAGCTCGACAGAGCCGCGATGCGGGCCCCGACGGTCGCCGACGATGGCTCCCGGCCGGAGACGCCGATCCCGTACGCCCAGGCGAGGACGTGGGCCGGCGCAATCGTCTCGGGCGAGCCCGCGCGCTCGAAGAACGGCCAGAGCATCCGGGCGTAGCTCTCGACCGTCCGGCGGGAGCCCGAGCGGCGCTCCTTCTCACCGAGGAAGGCGTACAAGGTCCGTTCCCAGGGCGCCGCGCCCTCGCGGCTCGGAGCGGGGAGGAGGTTGGGGTTCATCGGCGGCACCTCGGGCTTCGGGAGTGGATGTCACCATCCATCACTCAGGTGGCCCGGAATAGCAACACCATGAGCGCGTCGT
>DAINSJ010000199.1:0-3529 GCA_036741375.1 Candidatus Limnocylindrales bacterium | reverse complement strand
GGATGGTCCCGAGGCGGCTGCCGATGACGAGGCCCGCGGCCACCGCCGCGAGCACCCCCGATAGACCGATTCGCTCGGCCGGCAGATAGGCCGCAAACGGGATCACGAACGAGACCACGACCTCTACAGGCGGGTCGTCGAGCCGCCGCAGGATCTGGCCGGCAAGCCAGCCAATCGCGACGCCGATCGCGATCCCGCCCGCAGCGGCGACAACGAACCCGGACAGGATGTTCGACATCACGAACGTCCCGCTCGCGACCGCCAGGAGAGCCGCTCGATAGACGACCAGCGCGCTCGCGTCGTTGAACAACGCCTCGCCCTCGATCAGGGTTCGGACGACGCGCGGCGCGCCGAGCCGGCGAAAGACGCTCGTCGCGGCGAGCGCGTCGGTCGGGGCGACGATCGCGCCGAGGGTGAACGCCGCAGCGAGCCCGAGGCTCGGCAGCACGGCGTTCGCGACGACCGCGACGGCCACCGTAGTGAAGACGACGAGGCCGATCGACAGACGGATCAGCGGGACGACGTTCGTCCGCAGGTCTCGGATCGGCGTCTCGCTCGCCGCGATGAACAACAGCGGCGGCAGGAAGATCCCGAGCACGAGCTCCGGCTGCAGCTGGATGGCCGGCAGCCCCGGGATGAGCGCGAGCCCGAGACCGCCGATCACGAAGAGGGTCGGATAGGGCACGCCAAGGCGGCGCGCGACCTCGAAGAGGATCGCGATCGCGACCAGCAGCGCGAGGGCGACGGTCAGGACATCCATGGCGCCTGGGGTTCGGGGCTAGGCTGGCTGGCCGTTGGCCCGCGAGCCGGGCGGGCGTTGGTCCCGCGCGCGGTCAGGGCAGGGTCTCTTCCCTCAGGACGTAATCATGAGCGTCGCCCTCGGCGAGGTGACTGAACAGGTTCATGGCCGCGTCGTTGAATGCGGCGTTGTTGGCGGCATTTGCGGCGTCGAAGCGTCGTTCGATGTCGCCGCTGTCCTCGTACTCCGCCTCCGAGAACACCTCGTTGAAGGTCCCCCAGTTCGAGGCGTATACGCGGTAGGCGGGCAGCCCGAGCTTGACCCCTGCCTCGTTCCACGCCTTCGCGGCGGCGAGGAAGTCCTTGTAGTGGCCGTGCCGAACCACTTGCCTGACCATATGACGGACCACCGTTCCACCTCCCGGTGCCAGCTACGCCAGGCCGCGTACCCATCAGTCGAGGGCGCCTCGAGCGTTCACCAATTAGACAGCGGCGCCCGCGCAATGTCGAGGCGATTTGGCGTCCCCGGCAGGTGTCGGGTCCGCGCTAACAGCCTACGACATGCCAATCGAGGGCAGGGACGAGTGGCTCGCCGCTGCGGCGAGGCATCTCGCATGAGGGATTGGTACCTGCGCGGCGCGCTCTCGCCGCGGCCGACACAGCGCCAGATGGACGTGCTCGCCGCCTTCGTCGAAGCTGGCGGATCCGTTGCGGACGCGGCCGAGCTCGTGGGCATCCGACCGAGCACCGTGAAACGTCACCTCGCCGACCTGCGTGCCCGGTCGGGCCTCACTACCGAGCAACTGATCTACAGCGGACGGGCGACGGGATGGCTGGTCGTGCCGAGCCTAAAGGTCCGAGCATCGCCGATTACCGATACCTCCCAATGTCGCGACGCGACCCCGAACATGCTGTACCGTCGACGCCCGACGATCAGCGAGCAGAGGAGGGCGACACGATGGCGGACCTGACACTGGACGACGCGCGACGCATCTCGGCAGCCGCAGAGGCGAAAGCAACAGAGCTCGCCACCACCGTGACGATCACGGTCGTCGACAGCGGCGGCCACGTCCGCACCCAGAGCCGGATGGATGGGGCTCGCTTCGGCACAGTCATGATCTCGACGAACAAGGCGTTCACCGCGGCCGCCGCCGGCTTCCCGTCGAAGGTCCTCGCGGATCTGACGCAGCCGGGCCAGCCATTGTTCGGCCTGTCGGATGCGGCCGGCGGGCGGATCGTCATCTTCGGAGGCGGCGTGCCTATCGTCCAGGACGAGGAGATCGTCGGCGCCATCGGGATTAGCGGCGGCAGCGTCGAGCAGGACCAGGAGATCGCCGACGCAGGCGCGGCGGCGCTCTGAGTCGGACGAGGCGCCGAGATGAAGGCCGCCAGACTGCACGCCTACGGCGAGCTCCCGGTCGTCGAGGAGATCGCCGAACCGACGGTAGTGGGCCCGAATGACGTCATCGTTCGCGTCGGTGCGACGGGACTGTGCCGCACCGATCTCCACCTCGCCGACGGCGTGTTCGCTGATCTATCCAAACCGCTTCCGACCGTCCTGGGACATGAGACTGCCGGCTGGGTTCACGCCATTGGCCCTGACGTCCACGACGTGGAGATCGGGGATCCAGTGCTCGTGTACCCGCAACGCCCTTGCGGCTTCTGCCCCCCGTGCCGCAGGGGCCATGACCAGTTCTGCGAGCGGTTCGAGTTCATGGGCGCGACCTTCGACGGCGGGTTCGCCGACCTCGTGGCGACCAATGCCCGGGCACTCGTGAAACTCGGCGCATCGGTCCCGGTCGAGGTTGCCGGCTTGGCCGATGGCGGGCTGACTGCATACGGCGCCGTCAAGCGGGCCGTGCCGTACCTGCCAGGCGGCTCGGTGGCCGTCGTCATCGGCGCGGGCGGCGTCGGCCACATCGCGATTCAGCTGTTGAGAACGATGACCGCGACGGAAATCGTGGTCGTGGAAACCTCGGCCGCTGCACTCGATCTGGCCAGGTCCCTCGGCGCCCACCGCATCATCCCGGCGGACGGTCGCCAGGTCGAAGCCGTCCGCGAGGCAACCGGCGGGCGGGGCGCCGACGTGGTCATCGACTTCGTCGGCGATGGCGGCACGCCGGGCGATGCGATCGGCATGCTCCGGCGCTCCGGCACGTATCTCGTTGTCGGCTATGGGGGCAGTCTGGAGATCCCGACCGGCGACCTTGTCTTCGGTGGATTCAACATCTTCGGCGTGGCCATGGGGACCCACGCCGAGCTGGTCGAGCTCGCTGCCCTCGCCGAGCGGCGGCTGGTGAAGGTTACGACGCGGACCTATCCGCTCGATGCGATCGCCGATGCGATGGGGGACCTTCGCCAGGGTCGCATCGAGGGCCGCGCGGTCATCGTTCCCGAGCAGGCAGGTGCCGTCGGCTAACAGCCGCCGACATTCGAAGTTCGGGTCCGACGTGGGGCTGGTCCCTATTACGATCGGATCGTGGCCAGCCGCGTCTCGAGCCGGACCCTCATCGGACGCGTCGATGAGCCGCGTCAGCTTGTTGGCGACGAGATGCGCGTAGTCGCTTGGGCGCTCGCGCTGCCGGAAAAGGTTGTAATGGCGCGCCCGACAGGTGTCGGACACGCGTTAACAGCCTATCGAATGCCGATCGAGGGCCGCGATGAGTGGATCGCCGCGGCCAGGCGATTGGCATGAGAGACGGGTATCTGCGCGGCTCCCTCTCCCGGCCCGCGACCCAGCGCCAGATGGACGTGCTCGCGGCCTTCGTTTCAGCTGGCGGATCCGTCCCAA
>DAINSJ010000198.1:0-3529 GCA_036741375.1 Candidatus Limnocylindrales bacterium | reverse complement strand
CCGATCGCCCGGCTGCCGGAGTTCATCCGCCTGCACGAGAGCGTCGCGGGCCTCGTGGCGCCGTCGAAGGTCGTCGCCGTCGCACTGAACACCTCGCTCTACGAGAATGAGGCCGAGGCCCGGCGAGTCATCGCCGCGATCGAGGCCGAGACGGGCCTGCCCGCCGACGATCCGGTCCGGTTCGGTGGGGGGCCGCTGTGGGCGGTTGTCCGGGCGGCGGTCCTGGACTTGCCGGCCCAGTGAGCCTCTCGCTCCGGCACGAGGTCCTCCGGCTCGAGCTCCGCGACCCCTTCCGGATCGCCCGCTCGGAGCCCGGTCGCGGTGAGCGGATCACGACCGTGATCGTGGAGCTTCGGGACGAGCGGTTTCCGGGTCCTGTCGGGCTCGGCGAGGGCTTCCCCGATGAGTACTACGGCGACACCCCGGCGACCATGGTCAGCGCGTTTCCGGCCCTCCTCGCGGCCGCCGAGGCGTTCGAACCGACGACGACCGGGATCGAGATCGCAAGCCGCAGGGTCGAGGCGGCGATGCCGGCGAACAGCGCCGCGAAATGCGCCGTCGACATCGCGCTCCATGATCTGGCCGGCAAGGTCGCTGGTCGTTCGGTGTACCGGCTCCTCGGCCTCTCCTCCGCGATTCCGCCGACAGACTTCACGATCGGGCTCGACGAGCCGGCGATCGTCGCCGACCGGGCCCGCCGTGCGAGTGCCTTTCCGGCCCTGAAGATCAAGGTCGGCGGCCCCGCCGACCTGGCGACGCTGCGGGCCGTTCGCGACGTGTACGCCGGTCCGCTCCGCGTCGACGCCAACACCGGCTGGACGCCCGATGTCGCGGCCGCCCTCCTGACGCCTCTGGCCGAGCTGGGCGTCGAGCTGATCGAGCAGCCGTTTCCGGCCGAGCGCCTCGACTGGCTCGCCGGCCTCCAGGCCCGTTCGCCGCTACCAATCGTCGCCGACGAATCCTGCGTGACGATCGACGACCTCGCCTCGCTCGTCGGGGTGGTCGCCGGGGTCAACGTGAAGCTCGCGAAGTGCGGCGGGGTCGGCCCAGCGGCGCGAATGCTCGCGCGTGCCCGCGAGCTCGGGTTCCGGACGTTTCTCGGCTGCATGGAGGAAACGTCGGTCGGGATCGCCGCTTCCGCTGCCATCGCGTCGCTGGCCGAATGGGTCGATCTCGACGGCAACCTGCTGCTCGCCGACGATCCGTTCACTGGGCTCGAGCTCGGTGAGGACCACCGCTGGCGCCTCACCGACGCTCCGGGACTCGGCATTTCGAGGCGTGTGGATAAGTTGGTGGACGAAAAGGTGGAGAACACCCCTTCCGGCTAAATGCCTCGCGGACGTACCATGCCGGGTACCGACGAGACCCCTCCGGGTGGGTCCGAAGGCCACCAGAGACGCCCGATCTGAGTGCGCGGCCCCGCTCCGCCGCGCGGTCCGGTCAGTTCTGCCACGCCCCAGTGCCAGCCTTGGAGGAAGGATCGATGGTTGCGCGCCCCGCGCCACCGCATGCCCTCTCCGCGGACGCCGCGGAGTTCGTCCGCTTCTGCTTTGCCCGACGCCGTGTCGGCTGGCCGGAGCTCTACGACGAGATGTGCGCGGTGGCAAGCCGGGGCCTGTTCCGTGGCTGGGGGCCGGACGAGCTGGCCGAGCACGGCGTCGGGTTCGGGCTGTTCGAGATGCCCCGCCTGGCGGCGTTCGTCGCTGACATCGTCGCGCAGGATCGGGCTCGGGCCCGCGAGGCGGCGGTGATCGCGACCGAGATCGCCACGGCGGCCGCCGTCGCCTGAGCCGCAGGAGCTAGGCGCGGATCCTCCGGCGAGCCATCTCGCCCTCGATCTGGCGCTCCGCCTCGACGTACTGGTCGATCCGATCGCGGAGCTCGTTCGCCTCGGGGGCGTACAGGTGGACCTGCTGCTGGAGGATGTAGCTCAGGCGCCGGCTCGTCATCCGGACGTGGTCGAGGTTCTTCATCAGGACCAGCGGATCCATCGCCGCGAGGTCCGATGGGTGGTACATCTGCTTCACGGCCCGCATCGTAGCAAGGACCGGCGGCCCGGTTGACCTCGGGCGCTCGCCCGTCGACCTCAAGCGATCAGAGCCCGCGGAGTCGCGGCGGCCAGGTCCAGTCGACCGGCAGCTCGGTGGCCGCGATGGCTCGCCGGCGGCCGGATTCGGTCGCGCCGAGCACGAGGATACGGTCGGTCTGCGTGGCCCGGCCGGCCTCGTCGCCCCAGAGCTTGGTCATCTTCCGGTGGGCGTGGACGTCGTCGACAGCGATCCCGGCCAGCCGGTAACCCTCCGGCGCGGCGGCGGACTCCCAGACGCGCTCCGCGAGCCCGATGCCGCCCTCGAGCCGGTGGCCGCGATCGGTCGCGACGTCGCCGATCACGAGGACGACGATGCCGTCCTCGGTCATCGCCGGCCGAAGGCCGCGCAGGACCTCGCGCAGGAATGCGAGATATGGCGCCCGATGGTGCGCATCGTCGAGGGACGCATCGATCGCGGCGGCGTCGAAGCCCAGGAACCACGTCCGAAGCCAGTTGTAGTAGCCGTACTTCACGACCCGAAGATACGGCGGCGAGGTGACGACCAGGCGAGCCCGATCCGGCAGGCCCCGCTTTCGAAGCGCGGTCCGGATTCGCGGACCCACGTCGCGGGCGTCTCCGAGGAGGGCCACGCCCGGCGTCCGGGGCAGGGGGCTTCGATACAGCCGGGTCAGCTTCGCCTCGAGCAGGTCGAAGACGTCGTGTTCGGCCGACTGGAAGTCCGTGCGCGCGGCGAAATCCCGGACGTAGCGCGGCGCCATGCTGAAGGTGTTCGGCATCAGCTGCGAGAGGTACGACCGGCTCTTGCCATGGAGGATGCCAGTCATCGCCGCGGCGAGGAAGCGGTCCACCCGGTCGTCGAGGCGCAGCGACGCCCGAACGAACAGGACCTGGGCGAACGTGCGGGGGTGAAACGCGAGCGCGACCTCGACCGGCACGGGTTCGGGCCCGCCGGCTGCCGGATCGGCCTGGATCGCGGCGCCGAGGGCCTCCCACGTGCGGGCGTCCGCCGACCACGCCAGGCGCAGGCTCGTCACCCGCGTCCGCGCCTCGGCTGGGCTTGCAGGCTCGACCTTCGCCGCCGTCAGGAGGTGGGCGAACGGATTGAGATCGTTGCCGGCGCCGATCCGACCTTCCGCGGCAGCCTGCAACGGCGTCGTGCCTCGGCCGGAGAACGGGTCGAGGACCACATCACCGGGCCGGCTATAGCGAGCGATGAACGCGTGGGTGAGGGCCGCCGGGAAGCTCGCAAGGTAGGAGACCATCGGATGAAAGGAGTGGCCCCAGAGCCGCTGCTGGGCCTTCCACTCGGGCTCGATCGCGAGTCGCGGAAGCGGGACGGGGAGGTCGAGCGAGAGCTGTTCGATCGGCAAGGCGGCAGGCTCGGCGGACCGCAGGACGGACCGTGGCAGCGACATGCGTCGATCGGGCTCCTCGGCGCGATCGGCCCACATGGGCCGAGGGCCGGGGAGCATAGCACGC
>DAINSJ010000197.1:0-3533 GCA_036741375.1 Candidatus Limnocylindrales bacterium | reverse complement strand
GTGACCCGGTCGCTATCCTCCCCAGCATGGAATACGCCGAGTCGATCCTCGACCTCATCGGCAACACGCCGCTGGTGCGCCTCAGCCACGTGACCCGGGACCTTGGCCCGGCGGACGGCCAGCCCCTGATCCTCGCGAAGCTCGAGTCGCTCAACCCCGGTGGCTCGGTCAAGGATCGGATCGGGCTCCCGATGATCGAAGCGGCCGAGCGCGACGGGTTGCTCAAGCCGGGCGGCACCATCGTCGAACCGACGTCCGGTAACACCGGCCACGGCCTCGCGATCGCGGCCGTCCTGAAGGGCTATCGCTGCATCTTCGTGATGGCCGACAAGCAGTCGCCCGAGAAGCAGGCACTCCTCCGTGCCTATGGGGCGGAGGTTGTGCTCTGCCCGACGAACGTCGAGCCCGAGTCACCGGAGAGCTATTACTCGGTCGCCGCGCGGCTCGCCCGTGACATCCCGGGGGCGTTCAAGCCGGACCAGTATTGGAACCTCGAGAATCCCCGCGCCCACGAACACACCACAGGCCCGGAGATCTGGGCCCAGACCGAGGGCCGAATCACGCACCTCGTGGCGTCCGCGGGGACCGGCGGCACGATCTCGGGGATCGGGCGCTTCCTGAAGGGCAAGAATCCGGCGATCCGGATCATTGGCGCAGATCCCGAGGGCAGCATCCTCTCCGGCGACACGGCTCGGCCCTACCTGACGGAGGGCGTCGGCGAGGACTTCATGCCGGGCACGCACGACCCGTCGGTCGTCGATCGTTGGGTCCGGCTCTCGGATCGCGACTCGTTCCGGATGGCGCGACGGATCACGCGGGAAGAAGGGATCCTCGCGGGGGAGTCATGCGGGACCGCCGTGCTTGCCGCACTCGACGAGGCCCGCCGGCTCATCGCCGAGGACCCGAACGCGGCCGCCGAGGCGGTGATGGTCGTCATCCTGCCGGACGGCGGTCGGAACTACATGTCGAAGCTCTACAACGACGAGTGGATGCGGGCGAACGGCATGCTCGACAGCGCCGGCGCCGTCGTCCTTGTCAGGGACCTGCTGCGAGAGCGGCATCACGGCAGCGAGCTCCCGGCACTGGTGGTCGCGCGGACGACGCAGAAGGTCGGCGACGCGATCGAGCACCTGCAGCAATACGGCATCAGCCAGATGCCGGTCTCCGAGGCGGCCCAGGGTACGGAGCTCGTGTCGCTCGTCGGTTCGATCACGGAACGAGGACTCCTGGACCGTGCCTATCGCGATCCGGCCGTCGTCGACCGGACGGTCGGCGAGGTCATGGGCCGGCCGCTGCCGCAGATCGACGAGCGCTCGAGCCTGGACGAGGCCTTCGCGCTGCTCGCCGGCGACGCCGGCGCCCTGCTCGCGACGAGATCGGGCAAGGCGCTCGGGGTCATCACGAAGCTCGACCTGCTCGAGCATCTCGCGCACGCCCGGGCGACGGCCTAGCCGATGTCCGACAACGAGCTGCCGCCCGATCTCGCGTTCGAGACGCTCGCGGTCCACGCGGGCGCGGAACCCGACGAGCTGACCGGGGCCGTCTCGCCGCCGATCTACCAGACCTCGACCTACCGCCAGGCGGGGATCGGCCGCCCGATCGATGGCTACGACTACGCCAGGACGAAAAATCCGACGCGCGATCGCCTCGAACGGGCGGTCGCCGCGCTCGAGGGAGGGGGCGAGGGGATTGCCTTCTCCTCCGGGTCCGCGGCCACGGCCGCGATCGCGGATCTCGCGGGCGCCGAGGAGGAGATCGTCGCGGGCGACGACCTCTACGGCGGCACCTACCGCTATCTGGAGCGAGTCCGCCGGCCGAGCGGCGTCGCCACGCGGTATGCGAATCTCGCCGGCGATCCAGATGCCCTCTGGGAGGCGCTGTCCGATCGAACGCGGCTCGTGTGGTTCGAGACGCCGACGAACCCGCTGCTGAAGATCATCGACATCGCCGGGGTCGCGGCGACGGTTCGCGACCGGTTTCCGGATGGGCCAGGACCGAAGATCGTCGTCGACAACACGTTCGCGTCGCCGGCGATCCAGCGGCCGCTCGATCTCGGGGCGGACATCGTGTTCCACTCGGCCACGAAGTACCTCGCCGGCCACAGCGACACGATCCTCGGCGTGGCCGTGACGCGGGATCCGGCGGTCGCCGAGCGGCTCCGCTTTCTCCAGAACTCGATGGGCGGCGTGCCCGGTCCGTTCGATTGCTTCCTTGCGCTACGGGGCCTGCGGACCCTGCACCTCCGGGTGGAGCGGCATGCCGCGAACGCGGCAGCGGTGGCGCGATTCCTGGCGGAGCGCGACGACGTCGAGTGGGTGAGCTACCCGGGTCTCGTCGACGGGCCGCACGCCCACCCGCAGGGCCCCCTCGCAGCTCGCCAGATGCGCAGCGGCGGCGGCATGGTCTCGTTCGTTCCGGCGGCCGGTGGGAGCAGCTCCGGCGCGCCGGGCGGCGCGAATCGCACCGCCCGCGAGCGCGCGATCGCGATCTGCGAGGCCACGCGGCTCTTCACCCTCGCCGAGTCGCTCGGCGGCGTCGAGTCGCTGATCGAGCTGCCGGCCGTGATGACCCACGCCTCCGTGGCGGGCTCGCCGCTCGAGGTCCCCGAGGCGCTCATCCGCCTCTCGGTCGGCATCGAGGCTGCCAACGACCTCATCGCCGACCTGGCGCAGGCTATCGACCGCGGCTGATCGCCGGCGCGCCGGGCGGAGTGCTACGATCCCCGGAACCACGACTGCGGAAGCCGACTCCGCCGGGACCCTTCGGAGCCCGGTGTCACGCGCGGCCGGTCGGAAACGAAGCCACGATGCCCTGCCCGTCGGCGGGAGCGTCCGAGCAGGAGACCGACCTCGATGTCCGCCGTGAGCTCCGCCTCAACTCCCGCGACCGCGGACGCGAACGCGCCCGTCCGGGCCCGCGTCATCCGCACGAACCTCGCCACCGCCGAGCTGTACGAAGATGCCGTTCGCGATGGCGAAGGCGTTATTGCCGCCGACGGCCCGATGGTCGTCCGAACCGGAACTCACACCGGCCGCTCGCCGAAGGACAAGTTCATCGTCCGCGAGCCGTCGAGCGCGAAGAACGTCTGGTGGGGCGAAGTGAACCACCCGATCACCGAGGCCAACTACGATCGCCTCCGGGCGCGCCTCATGGCCTACGTCGCGGATCGCCGGCTCTACAGTCAGGACCTGTACATCGGTGCCCACCCGAAGCATCGTCGCTCGCTTCGTGTGTATACGGAGACCGCGTGGGCGAGCATCTTCGCCCGCGACCTCTTCCGCCGCCCGACTCAGAAAGAGCTCGGAACCTTCGCTCCGAACTTCACGATCATCGACGTCCCGTCGTTCCAGGCCGATCCTGAGACCGAAGGCGTCCGGAGCAGCACGGCGATCCTCGTCCACCTCAAGCGGATGGAGATCATCATCGTCGGGACGATGTACGCCGGCGAGATCAAGAAGTCGGCCTTCACGGTGATGAACTACCTGATGCCCGACGAGGGCGTCCTGCCGATGCACTCCTCGATCAACGTCGGC
>DAINSJ010000196.1:0-3537 GCA_036741375.1 Candidatus Limnocylindrales bacterium | reverse complement strand
GAACGATGAACGCGCCACGCCCTGAACGGGCGCCCGGCGCGTTTGCGTGCCTTCTGGGGTCATTGACGGACGGAACCCCGAGGCCCGATGGAGAGGATCCCGAGCAGGCTCGATGAAGCAGACGTACCAGCCCAAAAAGCGCCACCGCGCCAAGGAACACGGCTTCCGCGCCCGAATGAAGACGTCGGGCGGCCGTCGTGTCCTGGCCGCGCGGCGCGCTCGCGGTCGCAAGCGCCTGGCGGTCTGACGACCGAGCGCGGCCCGCAACGGCCGCGGCTCGTGATGCTCTCTCGTCCGCAGGACTTCGCGGCACTCCAGGAGCGCGGGACCATTCGGTCGCATCCGCTCCTTGCCACCCGGATCCTTCGGACGGACGTCGGGCCGACTCGGTTCGGACTGGCGACCGGTCGAGCTCTTGGCTCGGCCGTCATTCGGAACCGGGTTCGCCGGCGACTTCGGGAGGCGCTCAGATCGATGGGGCCGTCGATCCGGCCAGGATGGGATGTGCTGGTGATCGCTCGTCCGGCGATCGTCGAGGCGGACCTTCGGATGGTGACGCAGACGCTGCGGCGGCTGCTCGCAAGGGGAGGCGTCGTTGGAGGCGATGAGTCATGAAGCGGATCGGGATCGCGATGATTCACGCCTATCGGTTCCTCTTCGCGTGGCTGCCCTCGTCGTGCCGCTACCAGCCGACCTGCTCGGTCTACACGGAACAGGCGATCGAGCGCTACGGGTTGGTTCGCGGCAGCTGGATGGGGGCCCGGCGCATCGCCAGCTGCCACCCCGGAAACCCCGGCGGCTTCGACCCTGTTCGCTGACTTCACGCGCCGCATGAGCCGCGCCGCATGAGCCTCCGTCCGCGCGACCTGGGGCGTGCCGCGACTCGACGCCTCACGTCGCTGAGCCGGTCCGACTGGCTTCGTCTTGCCGTCCTCGTCGGCGTCGCTCTGATCCTCGCCGCCTGCGCGGCGCCCACCGGCAGTGGCGCACCCTCCGGCAGCGCGGCGCCCTCCCCCGTCCCGACCCCGCTCTATCCGGCAGAGCTCAAGCCGGATCCGATCAGCGTCCTCTCGTGGGCGTTCACGCCGATCTTCCAGGCGTTCTTCCTGCTCCTCGTCGGGCTCGACCAGCTCGTCGGCGACATCGGCATCGCGATCATCCTCACGACCCTGATCGTCCGGACCGCGATGGTCCCGCTCATGCGGCGCCAGATGGTGTCGATGCGCCAGATGCAGTCGATCCAACCGGAGATCAAGGAGATCCAGCGCCGCTTCAAGGGCGACCGGCTGAAGCAGCAATCGGCCCAGGCGGAGCTGATGAAGGAGCGCGGCATCAGCCAGGCCGGCTGCCTCATGGCGATCCTGCCGCTCCTGCTGATCCTGCCGATGTACCAGGTTATCCGCGAGGGCCTCACCGCGCCCGACATCACCCCGATGCTGTCCGTGTTCGGCGTCCGGCTGATCCCGCTCACCTGTGACGTCCTGTCGGGCCATTCGTGCCTGAACTCGGCGATCCCTTGGCTCGGCGGGATCGACGCCAGCAGCACCACCCAGGGGTTCATCCCCCTGCCGTTCTCGCTGCCGGTCCTCGGTGATGGCATCTCGATCTTCGCGATCGTCTACACGGTCCTCCAGCTGGTCGCATCGCGGATGGCCCTGCCGCCGCACGACCCGAACACGCCGCTCGACCAGAACGCCCGGACGCAGCGATCCGTCTCGCTGTTCCTGCCGTTCATCACCCTGCTGTACGGGCACGTCATCCCCGTCGGCCTCTTCATCTACCTGATCGTGTCGACCGCCTACCAGGCGGTCCAGCAGTTCCTCACGACGGGCTGGGGGTCCCTGTTCCCGATCGTCGGCTGGACCCCAGGCTTCGCCGTGGACCACACACCGCGCTTCCCGGTCGCCGTCATCGCGGCGCCGAAATCGTCCTCGCGCGAGGCGGGAGCACCCGCGCGATCCAAACCTGAACGGTCGGCCCTCGACCGCTCCGCCTCGGCGAACGCCACGATTCGCCAGCGCGGTCGACAGGGCCGGCGAGGGAGACGTCGCTGACCATGAGTGCCTACCGCGAATTCACCGGCAAGACCGTCGAGGAGGCCCTCCGCCTGGCCCGAGAAGACTTCGGTGTCGGCCTCGACGACCTCGACTTCGAGATCCTCACGGGCGGCAGCCGGGGCGTCCTCGGCATGGGCGCCGAGCCCGCCCGGATCCTGGCCGCGCCACGCTCCGAGCTCGGCGGCGCTGCCCCGAAGCGCGAGGCCGCCGCTGCCCGACCGCTGCCCCCGCCGCCCGCCCGCAGCTTCGATGACGCACCGGGCCGCGGCTTCGATCGCGATCGTGGGCCACGCCGTGATGACCGCGCCCCGCGCCGCGACGATCGTGGGCCCCGGGTCGACGACCGAGGCCCGGACAGAGGCCCCCGCCGCGAGGACCGTCCGCCCGCGCCCGTCATGGATGCCGGGTCCGAAAGCGCCGCTGGCGGCGCCTGGCCGGAGCGAGGTCCCGCGGAGGACCGTCCGCCCCGCGAGGAACGACCCCGCGAGGAACAACCCCGCGAGGACCGCCCGCCCCGCGACGACCGGCCGCGGGAGGACCGAGGACCCCGCGAGGATCGCCCGGATCGTGGCCCCCGCGAGGGGCGCCCGGTCCGCGACGACCGAGGACCCAGCCGCGACGACCGCGGCCCGCGCCGCTTCGACACTCCCCGCCCGGCCCCCGGCCCTCGGCCGTCATCCGACCTCACCGAGCGCGAGGCCGCGGAGGTCGCCGCCGCGCGTGGTTCGGTGGCCGCGGAGCGAGCCGAGCTCGAGGCCGCTGAGGCGTCGCCCGAGGCGCTTGCCGCCGGCAAGGTCATCCTCGAGAAGCTCCTCGAGCACATGGGCTTCGACGTCCGCGTCGAGGTCGAGGCCGGCGAGACCAGTCGCCTCAATGTCGTCGGCGACGGCGAGGAGCGGGACGCGCTCGGCGCCCTGATCGGGCGCAAGGGCGAGCGACTCTCGGCGCTTCAGCACCTCGTGAACCTCATGCTCTCGCGAGAGATGGGCGCCTGGACACGCGTCCTCGTCGACGTCGAGGACTACCGCGGCCGTCGGGAGCGCCAGCTCCGGGAGATCGCCGAGCGGGCGGCGGGCCGGGTCGTCGAGACCGGCAAGATGCTCCAGCTCGAGCCGATGCCCGCCCTCGAGCGTCGCTGGATCCACCTGGCCCTGCGGAACAACCCGGACGTCGCGACGCAGTCGATCGGCGAGGAACCGAACCGCCGGATCGTGGTCCTGCCAAGGGGCTGACCGCCGCGGGGTGAACTACTCGACGATGTCCATCCGGCGGAAGCGCCAGAACGCGATCGCCATGAACACGGCGCCCCAGACGACGAGCGCGGCGAGCGAGAGCCGGACCGCGCCCGGATCGAAGGAGCCGTTCGAGCCGGGATAGATCTCGACCCGCCCGGCGGCGACCCCGAGCTTGTCGAGGATCGTCACGGTCGCCCGGAACGGCAGCACGTTGAGGAGCCACTGAAGGCTGCCCTTGTCCTGGA
>DAINSJ010000195.1:0-3562 GCA_036741375.1 Candidatus Limnocylindrales bacterium | reverse complement strand
CCTGCCGCGATCCGCCCGTCGATCTAACGGCCAGGAGCTGCGTCATACCGCCGCGAGTCGAACGTCGGTACAGCGGCAGGTTGGCACGTCCGGACTCCCGTGAAGATGGAGACACTTGCAGGGGGACAGGGCCCACGGCAGCGACCGCGAGGCCAGCCACAGGAGGGTCGCGGGGAGGGTCAGGACACCGTGGCGTCACCACTCTCTACTCCACTGGCACGAACGGTGTTGGTCTGTGCACGGCGTGCAGGGAATCCGTCAGCTGGGTCAGCAGATTCGCCTGACTTGTGCAAGCGTCGACGGGATCATGCGCCCAGGTTGCGTCGCCACGGGTCGCCGCCGGACGCTACCTGTGCGGCCAGACCCGCCCCATCCCGTGACGTGAGGACCAGTTCATGACGACCCAGAACCTGCTCGACCGCTTGGGACACCTCTCGACGACGAGCCTCGTCGACGCCTCACCCACCCTTCGCATCCTGCCTTCCACACTGCGTCCCATCGTTCCCGGTCGTCACCTCGTCGGTCGTATCGTCACGGCCAGGGCCAACCGGGACCTCATGTCCGTCATCCACGCGCTCCGAGAGTCCGGGCCCGGGGATGTTCTCGTCGTGGACGCCGGCGGGGACGACCGGGCCGTCGCGGGCGAGCTCTTCGGCACCGAGGCCCTGCGGCGGGGCCTCGCCGGACTCGTCATCCTCGGTCGTTCCCGTGACACCGCCACGCTCGCCGGGCTGTCGATCCCGGTCTGGTCGACCGGGGCGACCCCGAACGCTTATGCAGCGAAGTCGCTCCCGGAGACCGGTGTCACCCTGTCGCTCGACGGTGTCCGGGTGGACCCGGGTGAGCTCGTCGTCGGGGACGAGGACGGGCTCGTCGTCGGCTCGGAGGACGAGTTCCGTGCGGCCGTCGACGCAGCGGAGGCGATCGAGGCCAGGGAGAAGGGGCTCCAGGCACGCATGCTCGAGGGCGCCTCGCTCTTCGACGTCATGAACTACGACGAGCACCTCGCTGCGCTCCGCGACGGGCGTCCTGGAGGACTGCGCTTCGGCTGACCCGTCGACTGCCTCCGTCGAGCGGCCGACGGCGGCGCCGCGGACTCAGGTGCGCGACCAGGAGTCCAGGACGATGAGCGTCTTCGTCCCCACCACCTTGCCGCTGCGCCGCAGCGCGTTGACCACCCCGGCGAGCTCCTCGCGGTCCCCGACCCGAAGGTGCATGAGCAGGTCCGGGTCGCCGGCGACGTTGTAGAACTCGAAGATCTGAGGGATGCCGCGAGCGAGGTCGGCCAGCTGGTCGGCGTCGACGGCTCCGACCATCCGGACCTCGATGAACGCCTCGAGCCCTCCGGCCCGGGTGTCGTCGACGATCGCTGCATACCCCTTGATGACCCCCGACGACTCGAGGCGGGCCAGCCGCCGGGAGACGGCCGCCGGCGACAGTGCCACCGACGCGGCGATCTGCGCGACGGTGGCACGACCATCCCTCCGGACGTGGTTGACGATGGCCAGATCCGCGGCGTCGATCACGAGAGGAGGATATCGGATCCTTCGTCCCCTGCAACAGATTCACCAAAGGAAGCGGAGAATGTGCGCGAAGCATGCGACATCCACTGCATCGATGCACGGATGTTGCGCTCCACCGCGCGCGGACGCCACCCTGCTTCCACGGAACCATTCCGGGAACCCCCTCCACCGATGCCGGAGCACGCCATGACTGACCCGATGACGACGACCTCGGCCGCACCGGCCGCCGCCGAGACCTGGCGCGAGATCGACGACCTCGTCCTCAGCCTGAGCTCGGTCATCAGCGTCACCATCGACGCGCTGGAGGTCTGGTGGCCACCGACCTTCAGGCCTGCCGGGTTCGGCCGCACGCGGTTCGCATGGTCGACGACGGCGGTCGACAAGCCGTGCCCCGCTCGTCACTATCCTCGACGGGCGCCCCCACACGCTCGCGTTCCTCGCGGGGGCGGCCAGCACCCCGGCCGTCCACCTCGGGGTCACGACATTCGGACAGTCCGGCGACCTCGACAGCGTGTACCGACACCATGGGTTGGACGCCGACACCATCGTCCGGGCGACGCTCGACACCGTCCACCGCTGACCGCAGGAGGTTCGACATGACCACGTTCGCCCGCCGCGCCGAGCGCGTGCAGCCCTCGGCGATCCGTGAGTTCCTCGCTCTCGCAGGGGATCCGCGGATCACCTCCTTCGCCGGCGGGTACCCGGATCCGACGCTCTTTCCCATGGACGAGCTGCACGAGATCTACGACGAACTCCTCTCGGCGGGGAACGCGTCGGCGCTGCAGTACACGGCCTCGGACGGGCTGCCCGCGCTACGGGCTCTCGTCGCTGCCCGGCTCACCACCGACGGCATGACGTGCACCGCCGACGACGTCCTCATCACCCAGGGCGGACAACAGGGTCTCGACCTCACGGCCAAGCTGTTCATCGACCCCGGAGACGTCATCGTCACCGAGCGGCCGACCTTCCTCGGTGCGCTCATCGCCTTCAACCCGTGCGAGCCGGACTATCGCTCGGTGCCCATGGACGAGGAGGGCATGGACACCGGCGCCCTCGAGGAGGTCCTGCGCCGCACCGAGCGGGTCAAGCTCATCTACACCGTTCCCGACTACCAGAACCCGACGGGCCGCACGATGAGCCTGGCGCGGCGGCGGCGTCTCATCGAGCTCGCCGAGGAGTATGACGTCGTCGTCCTCGAGGACACGCCCTACCGCGAGCTGCTGTATGAGGGCGAGCGCGTGCCGACGATCAAGAGCCTCGACACCAGCGGCCGAGTCGTCCACCTCGGCAGCTTCTCGAAGATCCTCGCGCCCGGACTTCGGCTCGGCTGGGCCCTCGCGACGCCCGAGATCCGCGAGAAGCTCTCCCTCCTCAAGCTCGCCGCGGACACTCAGAACGGCACGCTCAACATGCGGGCGGCCGCGGCATACCTCAGCAAGTTCGACATCGAGCGGCACATCGCCGACATGCTTCCGACCTATCGGCACCAGCGAGACCTCATGCTCGCGACCATGGAGGAGCACTTCCCGGCCGGGATTACGTGGACCCGCGCTCAGGGCGGCCTCTTCACGTGGGCGACGTTCCCGCAGCGGCTCGACATCGCGGCCTTCCAGCGAGACGTGCTCATCCCCCGCGCGGGGGTCATCGTCGTGCCGGGTGCGCCCTTCTTCGCCGACCGCCCCGAGGCCAACCACGCGCGGATGAGCTTCTCCGGGGTGCCTGACGAGCGACTCGTCGCCGGCGTGCGATCCATGGGCGAGCTGCTGGCGGAGGTCTTGGCCTGAGGTAGGCAGTGGATCTCAGCATGGAGCCATCCTGGTCGACTGGCGCTACAGGGCACATCCGACTTCGCGCCCGTCCACCCGGCCGGAGCCAGCATCCGCACATCGGCTACTTGTCTCATTGATCAAGGACCGTGCCTGCGCAGCCTCGGTCTTAGGTGTCCGGGCCGGCTGCTCTCTCATCGGCTGCCGGCTCCTCGGGGTGGGGCTCTCTCATGGCCATGAGAGAGCGGATAACCGATGCGTCTTTCCGCCGCG
>DAINSJ010000194.1:0-3590 GCA_036741375.1 Candidatus Limnocylindrales bacterium | reverse complement strand
CGACCTTCGTGATCGTCCCGGAGATCCGGACGAGCCGCCACTCGTCCGCTTGGCCCACGGCGGATCCGCGAGTCGCGGGCTGGACCTGGACGATCGCGTGCCGATCTTCGACCGTCTCCGCTCGCAGGCGCGGCGCTCCCCAGGCGTGAGCCATCGCCCCCGCGATCCGGACCACCGAGCCAACCGCGGGCCCGGCACTTCCGACCGGAAGCAGGACCTCGATGGCTCCGGTGCCGTCCTGGACGACGATCCGGCGGCCGCTCGAGTCGAGGAGGGCCGTACCCGCGGTGACCGTTGCCTCGATCACGACGGGCACGCCGTCGGCCTTGGCGAGGGCCGCGGCGATCGAGATCGCCGGCGCTGCCGATGGTGTCGGGCCGGGTCCGGCCACGATCACCACGTCGGCGCGGTCGCGGATCCAGATCCGATAGCCGTCGAGGACCCCTTTCCTTGAGGCACGCTGCCCCGCGACGCCGGTCAGCCGCAGGGTCCGGCCGATCGGAACCGTCGAGGCGGTGACGCCGCTCGATCCATCCGCCAGGACGCGGAAGGCGCGGCCGGACGCGTCTGCGAAGTCGAACGAGAGGTCGCCGCTGGTGCCCTTGGTGGGCGGCCGACTCGTCACGCCGACGATGTCGACGAGGACGCCTTCCGTGCCTTCACCGAGATCCATGGCGAGCACGTCTGCGGGGCTCGGGATGGCGCCCGGCCCGGTCAGGCGGATGCCGCTCGCGGCTGGTCGGATCTCGAGCTGGCCATATGGGTCCGCGATCGGGCCGGTGACGATCACGCCGATGCCGCGGGCGGGCGTCACGATGCCATCAGGGATCTTCACGACGATCCCGCCGGTCGAGTCCTGGATTGCGATCAGCGAGGGTGTTCCAAGGCGGCCGGCTTCGGCCGTGACGACACCGGCGACCGTCACGCTCTTCCCGACGGCCTGAAGTCGGGCGTCGTGGATCGCGATGGTGCCGGGTTGCGGCGTTGGGCTCGGGGTCGGCGCCGGGGTGGGGCTGGGCGTCGGAACCGGTGTCGGGGTCGGTGTGGGCGCCGAGCTCGGCGTCGGGGTGGGCGCGGCCGTCGGCCCGGTGGTCGGGCCGGGTGTCGGCGCCAGGGTCGGCGATGGGCTCGCCGATGGCGTTGGAGAGGGTGACGGCGTCGCCTGCGGGAGGACGACGAGCTCGCCGGGCTCCGTGGCGTGGATGCGGTATCCAGCTGCCCCGGTTCCCGAGCTGTCGTGCTGGCCCGCCGGCCCGATCACGGTCACGAGGGTGCCGGCAGGCACGCTCTCTCCGGCGAGCGCATCGGCTCCGATGATGGCGCGGACCGACCCGGTGCCGTCGTCGACCAGGATGCCCAGGCCATCCGCGTAGGCCGTCGGCGACCCGATCGTGATCCCGCTGACCTCGACTCGCGAACCCTCGATGGGTTCGCCAACCGCTCCCGTGGAGACCATGATGGGCACAGGCAACGGAGCCGCGCCCAGCGCGAGGATGTCTGCGAGCTGGACCCGGAGCGTCCGCTGGGCGTAGCGATCGTCGACTGTTCCGGTCGCCTGGATCGCGGCTCCGGCGGGCAGCAGGTCGACGGGCACGGCATCGAGATAGAGCGCGATGCCGCCGGTGTCGTCCTGGACGAACGCCGTGCGCCCAGCTTCGAGCGCGCCGAGCTTCGTGATCAGCACGCCAACGATCGTCGCCGGGGTCCCATCCGCGAGAGCCCGCGCGGTCGAGATCGCGATCGGGGCCACGGGCGTAGCGGTCGGCGCCGGGGTCGGGCTCGACGTCGGGGTCGGAGCCGGCGTGTCGGACGGGACCGGCGTATCGGTCGGGACCGGACTCGGCGATGGCGTAGGCACGGGCGTCGGCTCGATCGTCGGCGCGGGCGTGTCGCTGGGAGCCGGGGTCGCCGTCGGTGCCGGCGACGGGGAGTCGCTCGGGATCGGGGTTGGCGTCGGTGAATCGGTCGCCGTCGGCGTCGCGCTCGGTACCACGGTCGGCATCGGCGTCGGTGTCGCGGTCGGCACGGGGCTCGGCGACGGTGTCGGGGCCGCGGTCGGCGCCGCGGACGGCGTCGGGCTCGGTCCCGGCGCCGGGACCGGCGGAGCCGACAGCGATTGCGGATTCGGCGATGCCTGGCCGAACCAGTCGGCCGCGTTGTTGTTGGTATCGATCGTGTTGCCCGCGAGGCCGCCCGGCCGCCGCTCGAGGCTCGATGACGCTGCCGGCGCTGCGGCGGCCGTGCCCTCGACGAACACGTTCGTGGCGTCGCCCCACCCGAGCGAGTCGATCGGCGCCCCTCCGATCGTGCGCAGAACCACGGCGCCGCCGGTGGCGGCAAACCCGCCGCTATACGTCAGATCAGCAACCGGAGCGAAGATTCCCGAGGTGTTCGCAATGAGCAGGTGCCTGCCTGGCGCGAGGAGCTGCGTGGCCGCCCACGAGGCCTTCCGCGTGATCGTGCCGCCGGTCGAGGTGACGTAGACGATCTCGAGGCCCGCGAGGTCGACCGAGCTCGACCCAGCGTTGGTGATCTCGGTGAACTCGTCCGACGCCGAGGCGCCGCCAGTCTGCAGCTCCGAGACGAGGAGCGTCGACGGCGGCCAGGCAACTGCGGCGAGCACCATGGGCCCGCTCGGCGCCCCGCCTGCCGCGGCGGCCACCGCCCCGCTGATCGAAACCACGACGAACAGCGCGGCGATGACCGCGACACGGGCGCGTTCCACTTGGCACGACCTCCCGGCGGGGGCGATCGATGCCGGGCGGGACGGCCCAGCCGTTCTAGCAGCAGACGCTCATCGGCCGATCACCGCCCAATTATTCCGAGCACGGAGGGCCGAACGCCGCCTCGATCGCGTACGATGCGGGTCCCCAGGCCCGGCGCGTCGGCGCCGGCCGCCCTACAACCATCCGAGGTGACACCGTGGCCCGCGCGAAGCAGACCGCCCGCTCCGAAGCGCGGCGCCGCCATCGCCTCGCGAACCGCCTCGATGACGAGGTCGCGCCGAACGAGCTCGGCGAGGATGCAACGAGCACAGGCGAAACCGCGGCATCCACCGGATCGCGGCGGGCGGCCCAAACGTCCAAAGCCAGCACGCCACCCCGCGCGGGCGTGCTGTCGGCGTTCCGAGGCGCGTATCACCCGGCCCACATCCGCGAAGACCTGCGTGACCTGCCCAAGCTCCTGATGAGCCGAGCCTTCCTCGGCGCGATCGCGCTGATCGTCGCGGGTGCCGCGGTGTTCATCGTCTTCCCCGGCTACAACGGCGCACAGTTCATCTTCCAGACGCTGACCTACCCGCCGGCCATGGCCCCGATCTTCGTGGTCGGGTTCTTTGCGACGAGCGCGAGCTACCTCCTCGGCTTTATCGTCGGCCTGATCGACGCGGCGATCCTGGCGATCCTCATTGCCAGCGGCGCCCTCGGCGCTTCCACCGACCCGAACGCCATCCCGAGCTTCCTCGGGGGCGCGGTCTTCACCGGCGCCGTGACCGGCGCAGTGTTCGCGGCAGCCGCCGCCTGGTATCGACGCTTTCTCGCCCTCTCGAGCCCGAAGCGGGCCGGGCTTGCGAGCGGCGGCAACCGCGGCGC
>DAINSJ010000193.1:0-3596 GCA_036741375.1 Candidatus Limnocylindrales bacterium | reverse complement strand
GCGCTCGGCGCGCTCGGCGCGGTCGGCTCCTGGAGCGCCGGCCTCCGGTCCTCGACGACGACCGGCTCGAGCTCGTCGGGGTAAGCCGGCAGGCTGAAGCCGAACTCGGCCCCGCCTTCCTCGAGCGGCTTGGCCCAGATCCGGCCGCCCATCGTCGAGACGAGCTCGCGGCACACGAACAGGCCGATTCCCGCGCCGGGGGCCGTCGAGGCCTGCTGCGCAGCGCGGTAGTACAGGTTGAAGAGCTTGTCGGCGTCCTCGATCGCGATCCCGGGGCCGTCGTCGCGAACGAGGACGAGGACCTCGTCGGGACCGTCCATGACGACGACCTCGACGGTCGCGCCCGAGCCGCTGTACTTCGCCGCGTTCGAGAGGAGGTTCCGCATGATCTGGGCGAGGTACTCCTCGTCGCCAGCGACCATCTGGACCGGGCCGTCGACCGTCAGCTTGATCGTGACCTCCGGCCACAGGCGCCGCTCGCGCTCGACGAGCTGCTTGAGCAACCGCTCGATCAGGACCGGCCGCGGCCCACCAAAGTCGGCGCCCTGCTCGACCCGGGCCATCGCGACGAGGTTCTCGATCATTCGCTGGAGGCGCTCCGACTCGGCGGCGACGTTCGTCAGCAGCTCCGTCCGCGTCTCCTCGTCCAGCCGCGACCCGCGACCGAGCAGCAACTGGGTCCCGCCGTAGATCGACGTCACCGGGGTACGGAGCTCGTGCGAGAGAACCCCCAGGAATCGCTCCCGGATCTGGTCCGCCTCGTGGCGCCAGGAGACGTCCGAGATCACGGCCAGCTGGAAGGGCTGACCCTCGAGCTGGAACTCGGTCCGGGCGATCTCGGCGGGGAAGCGGGTACCGTCGCTCCGTCGGCCGGTCGTCTCGGCACGCAGCACCGGTCGATCCGTCGACGGGGCCGCTACGACCGCGTCGTGGGGCAGCACGACGAGCTCTGACAGCGGAACGCCCACAAGCTTCGCCGTCGGGACCCCGAAGAGCTCGCCCGCCTGGCGGGTGGCCCACGTGACCCGGTCGTTCTCGTCGAGCGCCAGGATCGCGTTCGGCTCGGCCTCGAGGAGGGCTCGGAAGCGAGTCTCGCTGGCCTTGATCGCGGCCGATTCCTCGAGCGCTCGCTTCGTCTGGCCGAGGCCGATCAGGACATGCTCGCGATCGACCGCCCGGGCCGTGAGTGACCCGAGCATCTGGAGGAGTGCGACGTCGTCTTCGACGAAGAGGGGCCGGCCCTCGACCCGGGCGACGAGCTGCTCGCTGACGGCGCCCTCGCCGCGGATGGCGACCTCGACCGTTGAGAACGTCGGCTCGGTCGGCCGCATCGTGCCGCTTGCCCGTGCGGTGTTCTCGCCATGGACGCCAGTGGGTTCGCCGACAGTCGCGAGCGCGAGGCCGCCGGGCTCGGAGAGGATCGAGACGGTGCGAGCGCCGAGGATCTCGCGAGCGGTCGACGCGAGCTGCTCCCACAGGCGGCCCCCGTCGGTGCCGGCCGGCGGAGCGACGAGGTTTCGCACGAGGTTGAACGCGAGCGCTCGGTAGGCGAACCGGCGAAGGCCCGCCGGCGGAACGAACGCGGCGAGGTAGCCCGCACCGGCGAGGACCGCAAGCAGGCGCGACGCCGCTTGCGCGAGTGGCGCTGATGGGCCGCCATTCGCCATGGCGGACGCGATGCCGGAGATGAGGATGGTCCCGCCGAACAGGCCGGTAGCCACGGCCGCGAGGGCAAGGCGAACCCGCGCCATCCCGAACCGGCGCCGCCTGTCGACCGCGAACCGCGCCGCGCAGGCGGTCTCGGCGAAGAAGAAGTAGCCGACTGCCGGGATCTGTGAGATCGGCTGCCCCGGGGCGATGAGGAGCGCCGCGATGGAGACGATCGCCCCAAGGAGCACGATCCGCGAGGCCACCAGGGAAACCGGCTGGATCTGGTCGATCAACCGGAGGATCACGTACGGCTGGGCGAACAGGATCGCGATCAGCGCCGGCCGGGCGATCGGTGCCAGCGACGGGGCGAGGGCATTCACGAACGACAAAAGGAAGAGGGCGACGAAGCTCCCGAAGACGGCGACGACGCTCAGCTGGAGCGGATCGCGATGCCGGAGATAGCGCCACACGGACACCGCGAAGAGCGCGACGAACGCCAGCTGGAAGAGGACGGTTGTCGGATCCAAGGTGCGCGCCCACCTCCCGGCTTCAGGCTCGACGGGCGTCGCCGAGCCACCCCGTGGCTGACATCATGCCGAATTGACCTTCGCCGCGAATAACAGAGACATTACAACGCGGGCCCCCGGAGAGCAGCCGGCCGAGTCGCGATGCGAGGGTGCACCGGGTCGTTTTCGGGGCTGCTGGTACGCTCCGTACATGTGTCGAAGCATCCGAACTCTCCGCATCACCGACGTTCCCGCGACCACCGGTGAGATCGAGGCGGCGGCCCGCCAGTACGTGCGAAAGGTCAGCGGGTTTCGCATCCCGTCCGTCCGGAACGCCGAGGCGTTCGACGCCGCCATTGCCGAGATCGCCGCGGCGTCCGGGCGACTTCTCATCGCCGTCGGTGCCGATGTCGAGGAGGGCCCCGATCGCCGGCCACTCGTCGCCCCGGGGGCGCGCCACCGCCACGGCGACGATCACCAGCACCCGGCGGACCACGAGCACCCGATCCCGGCGATGTGAGCGCCTCGGAGGAGCCCGGGGTCCGGGTTCGGGCGGAGCTCGATCCAGCGCTGCCGGCTCGCCACGTCACGAGCACCAAGGTGGTGGCGGTTCGAGGTGCGGAGCTCGAGGTCCGCGACGACCTCGTCGTCGGCGAGGAGCCGCTCGAGATTCGGGCCGCGGGGCCGCGCCAGGACCCGGTCAGCGTCGCGGTCACGATGCGCACCCCGGGCTACGAGGACGAGCTCGCGATCGGCTTCCTCACGAGCGAAGGCCTCATTCGCGACAACGAGATCCTCGGCGTGAAGTACGGCGATCCCGGGGTCATGGCGGAACCGGATGACAGCGTCCTCGTCCGGCTCGCCCGGCGCTTCGATCCCTCCGCGGTCGCCCAGCGGAACTTCGTGGCCACGGCGTCCTGCGGCATCTGCGGCAAGGCCTCGATCGACGACATCGCCGTTCGCTGCGAGCCGCTGCCGCGCGGCCTCCCGGTCGTCGCCCGCTCCGTGATCATCTCGTTGCCGGATCGGTTGCGCGAGGCCCAGGCCGCCTTCGACCGAACCGGCGGCCTGCACGCGGCGGGCCTGTTCGAGACCGACGGCCGGCTCGTCGCCGTTCGCGAGGACGTCGGCCGTCATAACGCGCTCGACAAGCTCATCGGCTCGCGGGTCCGGGCGCGGGAGCTGCCGCTCTGGGATCGGATCCTCATGGTCTCGGGTCGGGTCAGCTTCGAAATCGTCCAGAAGGCGGCCATGGCGGGCGTCGCCGTGGTCTGCGCGGTCTCGGCGCCGTCCGACCTCGCGGTTCGGCTCGCGGATCGGTTGGGGGTCACCCTCGTCGGGTTCCTGCGCGGCGACGGCTTCAACGTCTACAGCCACGACGGCCGGATCGACCTGCGCGACATGCTCGGGATCTAGCCCGCCAGGAACCGCTCCACGATG
>DAINSJ010000192.1:0-3665 GCA_036741375.1 Candidatus Limnocylindrales bacterium | reverse complement strand
CGCCTCGGGCGGGACGTCGTCGGCCAGCGAACGGAGGTGATCGTCACCCGCAACCGGGCCGGCCCACCCGGCCGGCGGGCGACGCTCCGAATCCTCTATGCGGACGGAGGGGAGCGAGACGCCTGCCTCCGCCGCGAGGCCCTTCTGGACCGTCGGCCAGATCAACCGGCCGACGTTGATGCCCCCGTCATCCCAGTGCTCGGGAAGCGGAACCATGCGACTCCTCCATCTCTATCGCCCGCATCTCCTCCTCGATCTCGCGAAGCGACGCCTGCCCTCCGGCTCGTGGCCGGCGGGGCCGGTGGTCATCGGCGGGAAGCCGTGGTCGGACGGAACGGTCCTGGACGCGGATCCCGCGGCTCGAGCCCTCGGCGTCCGGCGGGGGATCCCGCTCGGGTCGGCCCACCGGCTCGCGCCCGAGGCGACGTTCCTCGATCCGGATCCGGAGGCTGATCGAGCCGAAACCGAGCTCGCGTTCGAGCGGCTCGCGGCCTTCAGCCCGGCCATCGCCGGAACCTCGGATCCGACCGAGGCCGCCTTCGGCCTGCTCGAAGCCCAGATCGACGGGCTCGAAGGGCTCTGGGGTCCCGAGCCGACCCTCGCCGAGCGGGTCGGCGGCGCGATCGAGCCGCTCCTCGCCGGCCCACCCCGGGCGGGGATTGCCGGCACCCGCTTCGCGGCAATGGTCGCCGCCGCGGCCGCGAAGCCGGGCACGCTCGTGGCGGTCCCCGAAGGAGCCGAGGCCGCCTTCCTCGGACCGCTGCCGTCGGGCCTGCTGACCGCGGATCCGGACGTTCGAGCCCGGCTCCGCCGGTTCGGCCTGCGCGGGATCGGCCAGGTCGCCGAGCTGCCCGCGTCGGCGCTCGTCGCCCGGTTCGGGGACGAAGGCGCCCGCATCGGGGCGCGGGCTCGAGGCGAGGAGACCGATCCGTTCCGGCCGCGCCGCACGCCGGAGCGCCTGCTGCTGGCCCTGCCCATCGAGCCGCCCGTCGCCGAGATCGAGGCCGTCCGCTTCGTCCTCCGGCGCCTCGCGACGGCGCTCGGGGAGAGCCTCGCGGCCCGTGGTCTGGCGGCGACCCAGGGTCGCCTGCGCCTCGAGCTGGATCTCGCCTTCGCGACGAGCGGCACGCCGTCGGAGCAGGTCGTCGAGGGCCGGTTCCCCGAGCCGACATCGGATCCCGAAGCCATCGAGCGGCTCCTGCTCGCGCGCCTCGAGCGCGTGTCGCCGCCCGCCCCCGTGGCGCGACTCGAGCTCGAGCTCTCGGGCGCGAGCCCCGCCACCGGCCAGCAGCTCCCGCTGTTCGTGCCCCAGGCGCTCCGTGGCGCCCGGCTCGCCTGGCAGCTCGCCCGCCTCGCGCTGACCTACGGCGAGGACCGGGTCCGCCGAGTCGAGATCACCGATCCCGAGGCGCCGCTGCCGGAGCAGCGCTGGGCCTGGCATTCCGTTGCGGGGCCGCCGCGGTGACCCGGCTGCTGCGAGCCCATCCGCCGATCGGCGTGGAGCTCGACGACGGGCGCCTGATCGCGATCAGCTGGGCGAACCGGCGCGAGCCGGTCGAGGTCTGCAACCGCTGGCGGGTCGAGGAATCGTGGTGGCGCGAGCCGATCGCGCGGGATTACTTCAAGGTCGTCGGCGACCGCTGGCTGGCGCTCATCTACTACGACCGCGTCGCCGGAACGTGGCACCTCGAGCGGCTGTACGACTAGGGAGCACCGACCGGCGAAAACCGCCCGGACATGAGGGGACCCCGTCGCCCCCAGTTGGCCACGGGGTCCCAGCTCGTTGGTCGTCCGCCCGCTCACCAGGTGTCCGACCGGTCGTCCCGGATGACGCTCCGGGACGGTTGTTCGCGGATCAGTGCCCGCTCGCCGCCAATGCCGCCGGGAGAAGGACGAGGATGAGAAGCACCGCGAGGAGGAGCATCGCGGCGGTCCTCGTCATCACGACGGCAAGGGTGCGAAGGTCTTGATCCACGGCCCTCTGACGCGACATCCCATCTGGATGTTTCGTCGCCAAGGATAGAACATTTGTTCTATGATCGGTAGCCCCAGAAACCGCCCCTGCGCAGCCGGATCTCGAGCATGCCAGCGACCTACGCGGAGCTTCACTGCCATTCGAACTTCTCGTTCCTCGACGGCGCCTCGCCCGTCGAGGACCTGGTCGGGCGGGCGGTCGAGCTCGGCCTGTCCGGGCTGGCGATCACCGACTTCGGCGGCCTGTACGGCGTGGTCCGTTTCGCGACCGAAGCCGAAGCGATGGGCATCCGCCCGATCATCGGGATCGAGATCGAGCTCGTCGACGCTGCGGCGCCGGACCCGAACAGCATTGTCATCCCGGCTCGCCGCGAGCGGCGCCGGTCGAAGGCCGCCGCACGCATCGACGGCCTCCTCGGTCTGGCGAACGGCGCCGAGGTGGCGAGCGAGGGCGCCCCCTCCCGGCCGCGCCCGACGCGGACCCGGCTGCCGGGCCACCGGAGCGTGGTCAAGGAAGATCTCCGCGGGATCGGCGAGCGGCAGCGCGGGCCGCGCCTCGTCCTCCTGGCCCGGAACGCGACCGGCTATCGGAGCCTGTGTCGGCTGGCCTCACACGCCAACCTGGCCGGCACGAAGCGGGTTCCGCGGTTCAGCCAGGCGCTCCTCGTCGAGCACACCGAGGGACTGCTGGCGCTCTCCGGCGGCCGCGAGAGCGAGATCGCCCGGCGCCTCCTGGTCGGCGACCGCGACGGGGCGCGGATCGTGGCCGAGCGCTACGCGGCGATCTTCGGGGGTGGTGGCGACGACGTGGCCCGAGCCGGCTTCTTCCTCGAGCTGACGCATCACCTCCGACCGGACGACGACTGGCTCGTCGCCGAGACCGCCCGGCTCGCGGCGGAGCTGGGCCTGCCGGTCGTCGTCGCGAACGACGTCCACTACGCCCGGCGCGAGGATCGCGAGCTGCAGGATGTCCTGACCGCGATCAGCCATGGTCGGACGCTCGAGACGCTCGGCGACCTGCGCCGCTCCGACGGCGAGTCGTACCTGAAGTCCGGCTTGGAGCTTGCGGCCTTGCCGCCGGGCGATCCCGAGACCGCGGCGGCGGATCCCGTGACCGCGCGAGCCTGGGCCGAGGGGATCGCGACCTCGGGTGAGGTCGCGGCCAGCTGCTCGGTCGATCTCGGCTTCGAGCAGTACCGGTTCCCGGGATTCGCCGTCCCGAAGGGCGAGACGCCGTTCAGCTATCTCGTCGAGCTGTGCCAGGCCGGCGTCCGGCGGCGCTATCACCCGGTCTCGCCATCGGTCGTGCGCCAGCTCGCGCACGAGCTCGACGTCATCGAGCGCACCGGGCTCGCCGAGTTTTTCCTGATCTGCTGGGACCTGATGCAGTTCGCGAAGGGCCGCGGCATCCCCGCCCAGGGCCGCGGCAGCGCGGCCGACTCGATCGTCGCGTACGCCCTCGGGATCACCCGAGTCGACCCGATCCGCCACAACCTCCTCTTCGAGCGGTTCATCAACGAGGGCCGGACGAGCTACCCGGACGTCGACATCGACTTCTCCTCGGCCCGCCGCGAGGAAGTCATCCAGTATGTCTACGAGCGCTACGGCCCCGAGCACACCGGGATGGTCTGCAACCTCGTGACGTACCGGGCTCGATCGGCGGTCCGCGAGGTCGGCTACGCGCTCGGCTT